>CAZRZZ010000026.1:0-13295 GCA_964604755.1 uncultured Methanosarcinales archaeon
GCATCGGATACTGCGAGCCAGGAAAAAACCCGGTTCTCTTTGATGGAAGGTTGCACGGCCGTATTACCACTGAAGTCTTTGATGCAAATGCCGATGTGCTCCCCTACGAGCGCATCTTCATCCCTGATGGATACGAGGTGGCCTTAAGCCGGCTTTTGCGTGAAGAGAAGAACAGGATCAGCCATCGCGGCGAAGCCGCGCGCAAATTGGGAGCATATCTTCAGATGAGGCGGCGCTGACTACCTCTTCTTTCTATAGCGAAGGACAAGTTTCTTGAAAATGATCGGAGAGATAATCGTCGTCGCAAGCGACGTGACAACCAAGGCGGTGAACAGATTCTGCATGATGATCCCATGCTCGAGCGCAAGCGCTAGAAGAACAAGCTCGATATCCCCCTTTGGACTCAACGCCCACCCAAGCAGCATCCCTTCATGAAATCTGCCCCTGGTGAGGATGACTGCAAGGATCGTTCCGCCAATCGTCCCAGCGATCGCGATGATCGTGAAGAGAGCGGCCATCCCAATGTTTGGCACGATGAGCCCCACGTTCGTGTGAAGCCCGATCTTGATGAAAAAGAAGGGGATGAGAAAGCCAAACGCCATGATGTGCGTCGACCGTGCGATGTCGTGCTGCTCCCAGTTCGGGAGCGCTCTTTCCTTGAAGATCGACTGCCGCACGATCATCCCCGCTGCGATCGCGCCGACGAGAATGCCCATGCCAAGATATTCGGCAAACATGGCCATGAGCAGCACGATTATCATCGACACCGTAAAGCGCGACGTGCTCGACTTCTCGCGGTCAAAGAAGCGAAGCGCATACGGGATGACAAGCAGGCGCGCAAGAACGAGGACGCCAGCGAACAAGGCGATGTCGACGATGAGTTCTGGTATGGTGAGGCCCGTGATGGAGGACTGGAATACGGCGAGCAGGATCGTGATGAAAACGATCTCGATGACGTCATCGACCGCCCCCTCTGTGACGATCATGTTGCCAAGCCGCGACTTGAGCATGCCGATCTCCTCGAGAATATCAACCGAGACGGACTGTGCGCTCACGGACAGGCTGACACCGACGATGAGGCTTGGAAGGGCATCAAGGCCAAGGACGTATCGGGACAGGCCAAACCCAAGCAGGAATGGAAGGAACGTGTTGAACACAGAAATCAGGGTGGACCTCTTGACATTCTTTGCGAACGCCCCAAGATTCATCTGAAGGCCGACGTAATAAAACAGCAGGATGATGCCAAGATTCGCAAGAAAATCGATGACCTTCATTGACTCGGAGCCAATCAGGTATGGCTTGATTGCGCCGATACCGAGGAGAACGCCGGCCATCACCTCTCCGACGACGCGCGGAAGGCCGATCTTGCGGAACGTCTCTGCCAGGAAGTAGGCAAGAACAAGGCATATCAATATCGTGAGAAGCGGGGGTACCATCTCTTTTCCTTACCTCTTTTCTTTTTGTCCATGCCCCTTGCCTATTTAAGATTTTGTCTTTCTGAGAAAATGCCGGAGGGGTCGGCAGGGATAATCTATTTAAACATTCTGTACCCCGTCTTTGTCATGGCAAAGCACCACGTCTTCATCAAAAGCTCTGATAATATCCGCATCGCGGGCATCCTAAGCACACCCGGAAAGCCGGGCAAGCATCCAGCTGTCCTCTTCTTGCATGGCTTTCTCTCCGGCAAAGACTCGAAGAAGACACATGCAATCATCGATGAGCTCAAGGACGATATCGTCTGCCTTGCCATCGATTTTCGGGGGCATAAGGAGAGCACCGGAAACATCCGCGAGATCACGCTCACCGGCTGCCTTGACGACGCGAGGGCTGCGATCGATTTTTTGCGCGACCAGCCGGAGGTCAATCCTGCACGGCTTGGCGTGTACGGCTCAAGCCTTGGCGGTGCAACAGCAATCCATCTTGCCGCAGAAATTTCTGCTATCAGGGCGCTCGTCCTCGTCGCGGCCGTCGGCGACTTTAAGGAATTGAATACGCACGAATTCAGCCCGGAGAGTATCGCATTGTGGCAGGATGAGGGATACATCGAATTCACGAACCTTGAGACGGGAAAGAAAGTTCCCGTCGACTCCGCATTCCTCGCCGACACCTGCGCGTACGACGGCTACGTTGCAGCACGGCGGATCAAGGCAAGGACGCTCATCTGTCATGGCGATGCGGATAATGTTGTCCCCCTTTCGCACGCAAAGAAACTCAGGCAAGCGATTCCTGGCGCAATGCTTAAGATCATCCATAATGAAGGCCACCTCTTTACTGCAAGCAAGCGAACGGTCGGCGCAATGCTTGACGACATCGCTTCCTTCTTCAAAGAGGCTCTTCTGCCATGATCGACTCACCCGTCACGATCCCAACACACGATGGGAAACACCTTGCCGGCCACATCCGCATCCCTGATGGAGGCGGGCTATTTCCTGCAGTCATCATCTGCCATGACTTTCTTGACAGCATGAAGCGAGAGCTTCTTGTCAATCTCTTCCTTGACCTCTCGTACCGCCGGTTTGTCGTGCTCCGATTCGATTTCTCCCATCATGGAGAAAGTTATGGGGAGCGCAACGAGACGACAATATCACGCCAGATTGATGATCTCATCGATGTCATCAACTATCTTGGGACGGTCCGTTTTGTCGATAAGAAACGCATCGCCATAATCGGCCACGGCCTTGGCGGCGACATCGCGCTTCTCTGCGACGATTTTCGCATCAAGGCGATCGTGACGATCGGCACGCGCTGCCGCCTTGACGAGTTCATCCGGTCATATCTTGGTGAGGAAGAGATCCGGCGATGGCGGCGCGAAAAGACGATCAATTATGATTACCTCAAACTTGATGTCGGCTTCCTTGAAGACCTCTCCAATCACGACGTGATTGCAGCGATGAGGAAAAAAAATATCCCGATGCTCTTCATGCACGGCCAAAACGACAAGCGAAGCCCATTCCAGGACGCACGTGAACTCCTCTCCCATGCAAAGCAGGGAACGATCGATATCGTCGAGAATGCTGACCACTTCTTTTCCGATCCGGCGCACCGTTCCTACCTCTTCGAAACACTTGGGGATTGGCTTTTGCGGCATCTCCATCAGTAACCCCCAGTAACTTTATAAATTCGCTTTCTGTTGATGTTTCCATGCAGGCAATCATCATGTGTGCAGGCAAGGGCGTGCGCATGCATCCGCTGACACTCACCAGGCCAAAGCCGCTCCTTTCAATCGCGAACACGCAGATCCTCGCCTGCACGTTGCGCCAGCTTGAGGGGCTTGTCGATGAGGCGATTATTATCGTCGGCTACAGGAAGGACCAGATCAAGGCCGCCTTCAAAAGATATGAGGGGATGAAACTCATCTTTGTCGAGCAGGAAGAACAACTCGGCACTGGCCATGCACTGCGGTGCGCCAAGGAGCACATTACAGGGGACGTTCTTGTGCTCAATGGCGATGACCTCTACCGGCACGACGACATCAAAAAACTGCTTGTGCACGATACCGCAGTGCTTGTCACAACGCACAAGGAGCCCGAACGCTTTGGGGTCTTTGGATTCAGGAAGCGGGGCAGCAAGAAAATTGCCGCATCAATCGTCGAGAAGTCAAAGAATCCGCCAAGCAATCTCATCAATCTTGGCTGCTACAAGTTCACCAAAGAAGTATTTGATTATAAGACCGAAAGGAGTGCGCACGGTGAATATGAGATTCCGGACATCATCAATGCGCTCATCAAAGACGGCAAGGAAGTCGTGCTTGAAGAAGCAGGATTCTGGATCTCTCTTGGCTATCCGTGGGACCTGCTTGCCGGTAATGCCGCGCTTCTGGAGGGGCAGGAAACAAAAATCGATGGAGATGTCGAGCAGAACGTCATGATCAAAGGAAACGTGCAGATCGGCAAAGGTACGATCGTGAAGGCCGGGACATACATCGAGGGCCCGGTGCGCATCGGCAAGGACTGCACAATCGGCCCAAACGCGTACCTTCGTCCAAGCACAGCGATCGCAGACAGCTGCAAGATCGGCTTTGAGGTTGAGATCAAGAATTCGATCATCGGTGAGCGCACCTGCATCCCCCATCTTGCATACATCGGCGACTCGGTGGTCGGCGAGGACGTGAACGTCGGCGCAGGGTCGATCACGGCGAACTTTCGCTTCGATGCCGGGCGCATCCGGTCAAGCGTGAATGGTGATCTTGTCGATGTCGGCTCCAACAAGTTTGGCACGGTTATTGGTGATAATGCAAAGCTTGGGGTGCGCACGATCATCTATCCGGGCCGCAAGATCTGGCCGGGCAAGACGACACTGCCGGGCGAGATCGTCAAAGAAGACATCCAATAATCTTGTTCCTCTATTCTTGTTCATCTGTTATTAACACTGACAAGCATGTCGGTAATAAGCTTTGGGGGTACGACATGCACGTCGCAAACGTACGGCTGCCCGCGGAGAAGGCGCTCATCCTCAGCGGAAAGGATCGCATAAAAGATACCAAACCCTGCATGGTATTGGTACGCTGTGCGCTGCTCACGAAAGTACTCATGGACGAGCCGCGCTGTTTTTGAAAGCGGCTCTGTGGTAAGGGAGCTATCCTCACCATAGGTCGTGCCATCTCGACTATAGAGTATCCATCGGTTTTCACGCGCCCATCGTCCGCCAACGTGCACAGGCGCGTCGTGCGGGATAATGTAGCGGCTTTGGAGATGGCTTAATTGGTCATCGAGCGCGATCGTCGGCGTCATGCAACGCGGGGAATTTATGCCCCTATATAATGATTCAACAAAATTTATAAATCATCGGGCGTGTCGATGAGGAGATGGATGATTGCCTGTTCTGCAAGATTATCAAAAGGGAAATTCCTTCACAAATGGTCTATGAAGATGACAAGGTCTTTTGCTTTCTTGACATCAACCCGATTCATCCCGGGCACACGCTTGTCGTGCCAAAAAACCATTCCACGCAGCTTCTCGAGATGGATAACCGCGATATCGCCGCAGTATTTACTGCAGCAAAGAAAGTCGCCGCAGCAGTCGTCACGGGTGTGCAGGCGGATGGATTCAATCTCGGCATGAACAATGAACGTGCAGCTGGCCAGGCCGTCTGGCATGCGCACGTACATATTATCCCACGCTTCTCCAATGATGGGCTTCGCCACTGGCCAGGCCGCAAGTACAGGCAGGGTCAGGCGGAAGAAGTGAAAGATCGCATCGTGCGGTTGCTTTGAGCGCATGGTCGTGGCGCTGCCATATGGCGCTGCCATATATTGTATATGCGTATTCTTATAAAGTCATTTTGCCATACGATGCTCTATGGCAAGACATCGGCATAGCTGTCCCGTGATTTTCACGTTCATGCGGCTTGTTTTCGGCACGGCGTTCTGGATTGTTCTTATCACGGCGATCAAATGGCATCTGCTCTTTGCGCTCTCCTGGTGGACGATCGCGGCGTATGCGGTTGCTGTGCTGTTTGGTGTCGCAAGCCGGAAGCTTTGCTGCTAAGCGATACATCTTTAAACTTCTCTCCTTCTAAGCTCCAAAAAGAGGTGGATGATGAGTTTTCCGGTGCTTGACGATAAGCCACTGCAGACAAAGCCGGACTGGTTTAGGATCCGCGCGCCAAAACACCAGGATGGCTTTGACCATATGCGCAACATCCTTCGCTCCCGCGGGCTTGTCACGGTCTGCGAGGAGAGCCATTGCCCCAACCAGAGCGAGTGCTGGACGGATGAGGGCACGGCGACATTTATGGTCATGGGTGACACGTGCACAAGGGGTTGTCGTTTTTGCGCCGTGAAGACCGCGCGGCACGGAAAACCGCTTGATCCCGATGAGCCGCGCAAACTTGCTGATGCGATCGCAGCGATCGGACTAGACTACGCAGTCATCACGAGCGTGGATCGCGACGACCTTCCTGACCAAGGCGCCGGACACTTTGCCAGCTGCATCAGGGAAATAAAGCGCGTACGTCCGTCAACGCTTGTTGAGGTTCTCATTCCCGATTTTCAGGGAAACAAAGAACTCATCGACATGATCGTCCGCGCCAAGCCTGAGGTCATCGCGCACAACATCGAAACGGTCCGCAGGCTAACGCCAAAGATCCGCGATCGTCGTGCAGGCTATGACCAATCGCTTTCTGTGCTCAAGCATATCAAACGTGCCGCGCTGCCGATCATCACGAAGTCATCCATCATCGTCGGATTCGGCGAGACACGAGAACAGGTTCTTGAGACGATGCGTGACCTGCGCAACGTTGGTGTGGACATTGTGACTATCGGACAATACCTCAAGCCGAGGACAAAGCACCTGCCGGTCAAGGAATGGGTGCATCCGAGCACATTCGCATTCTACAAGCATGAAGCGATGAAGATGGGATTCAAGTTCTGCGCGGCCGGACCGCTTGTGCGGTCAAGCTATAAGGCGGGGGAGTTGTTTGTGAAACATATTCTTGGATCAAGAAACATTTATATCTCATCTGGGCATGCCAGCCATCATGGTTGAGAACTATGCTCTTCTTTTCGAAGATGGCTATGGGTATGTTTCTCTTCGTGACGCAATTATCTTTGCCAAAGATCATGGTGAATACTTCTGGTCTGTTCGTCTTGGAACAGGCCTTCTTGGCAACGTCGACTGCGTCTCCGGACGGGCGGGGCCATCGGGAACGAATGAGGTCCTTCTTGCCATGGGTGATGGGGGGTTGCGCCGGATCGTAGAGCTTGGTTTTATCACATGCCCGACATGTCATCCCGAACAAGTGCAAGGGTTCTGGCCTGCGGTTGAATCGGTTGTTCGTGAAAAGTATGGCATAGGTGAGCTTCGCGATTTCATCGACAAGCGGGTTCTGCCGCCTGACGCCAGACGCCTAGACTGGGAAAAAATCATTTCCATTGTCGGTGGGATGCCAAGCCGGCTCTACGTTCCTCAAGGGCTCTGCACGCATGATGTGAGTGCACTCCAGAAACGCTTCGATCGCCTTGGCGTCCCGGTGCCAGCCGTGGGGTGGTATGATCGAGATGCGCCGGACCGGTTCTGCGAATATCAGCTATCGGCGGGTCGGTAATTCTCACCCGCGCTTTCTTAAGCGAAACTCTTATAAAGGCAAAGTGCGTGGTAGGAAAGAAAAGGGGTGACATGCGTTGGTCTTGGGTAGATTCCACACGAAGAAGAAGATACCAAAGCATCGCGGGATTTCTATCAAGTCCATCACCCAGGCGCACGAGCATGCACAGCGACGGCATGCCAGGACCATGGCAAAAAAGAAGGTGAAGAAAGCAGGGAAACCAGGATCTTCTGCAAGGAAAGCGCATCCTGCGCCACGGATATCCGCGCCAAAGCGGAAAGCGGCATTCGCGCAGAAGGGCAGGGCAGGAAAGCAAGCGAAGAAGATACCATACGCATCTAAACTTCTCGATTCTCTCAAGACAGTCGCCGAGTTTCGTGTCGGCTATCTGCAGATCCTCGACCAGAATGGAAGGATTGTCAATAAGAGGTTCGAGCCCAAGATCCCCAAAGAGACCTTGATTGCGATGTACAAGGTCATGCGCCGTGCACGCGCATGGGATGACAAGTCTCTTGCGCTGCAGCGCTCCGGCCGACAGGGCACGTTCGCGCCCGTCATGGGTCAGGAAGGGGTGCAGGTCGGCAGTATCTTTGCGCTTGAGAAGACGGACTGGGCCGTGCCCGCATTCCGCGAAGCCGCGATATATCTTGCCCGCGGCGCGATGATGGCAAGCATGTTTCTCTACAATATGGGAAGTGAGGATGGATCCAAGGGAAGTCCTGCGATGCGCACGCTTCCAATCTCTGTGCCTGTCGGGAGCCAGGCGACCCATGCGGTCGGCATCTCCCTGGCAAGCAAAATCAAACGCGAGGACGATATCACCATCGTCTATTTCGGCGACGGTGCGACAAGCGAAGGCGAATGCTACGAGGCGATCAATTTTGCCGGCGTCTTCCAGACGCCGACGATTTTTCTGTGCCAGAACAACCAATGGGCAATCTCTGTTCCACGAGAGCGTCAAAGCCATGCAGAGACGCTTGCGCAAAAAGGCATTGCCGGGGGCATCCCCTGCATTCAAGTCGACGGCAATGATCCGCTTGCTGTCTATGCCGCAACAAAGGACGCCGCCTTGCGCGCCCGCACCGGGGGAGGGCCGACATTCATCGAGGCGATCACGTACCGCATGCGCATGCACACAACTGCGGATGATCCAAAGCGATACCGCACGGATGAGGAGGTCGAGGCATGGAAGCCAAGAGATCCCCTCATTCGTTTCAAGAAATATCTTGAGTCAAAGAAGATGTGGTCCAAAAAAGATGAGGACGCGCTCCAAAAAGAGATCGACAGCGAGGTCGCCAAGGCAGTCGGCGAGGCAGAGCGTCATCAAGCGCAGCCTGAGGACATGTTCACATCCGTCTATGCGGAGCCGACCGCGCCTCTTAGAGAGCAGATGCAGATGCTAAAGGCTCGCCTTGAACACCGGAGGCAGGCGCAATGACGGAGATGACAATGGTCGAAGCGCTCAACTCCGCGCTCGACGTCGAGATGAAACGGGATCGCAGAGTTGTCCTGCTCGGGGAGGATATTGGTGTCAACGGCGGAGTGTTTCGTGTCACGGACAAGCTCATCGACAAGTATCCTGACCGTGTGCTTGACACGCCGCTTGCTGAGGCGGCGATCGTCGGCTGTGCGGTCGGCATGGCGATCAATGGCCTGCGGCCTGTCGCGGAATGCCAATTCTCCGGATTCATTTATCCTGCGTTCCAGGAGATTGTGAGCCACATGGCACGCATGCGCAACCGTTCACGAGGCACGTACACCTGCCCGATGGTGCTGCGCGCGCCGTACTCCGGCGGCATCCGGGCGCTCGAGCATCACAGCGAGAGCATGGAGGCATTGTATGCGCATATCCAAGGGCTTAAGGTTGTCATCCCCTCATCGCCACGGGAAGCGAAGGGGCTTCTTATCGCATCGATCCGCGACCCGGATCCCGTCCTCTTTTTGGAGCCAAAGAAGATATACCGCGCGTTCAAGGAAGACGTCCCCGATGGCGACTTTGTCATCGAAGTTGGCAAGGCAAACGTTGTGCAGGAAGGAAGCGACGTGACCGTCGTCTCCTGGGGCGCGATGCTGCATCCGACCCTCAAGGCGGTCAAGAACATGAGCGGAATCTCGTGCGAGGTCATCGATGTGCGCACGATCAGCCCGCTTGACAGCGCGTGCATCATCAAAAGCGTCATGAAGACGGGCCGCTGCATTATCGTCCAGGAGGCGCCGCGATCATTTGGCGTCGCATCCGAGATCATCGCGCAGATTAATGACAAGGCCCTTCTGTATCTTAAGGCGCCGATTACGCGCGTCACGGGATTTGATGTGCCTTTTCCATACTACAAACTCGAAGATATGTACCTGCCAAATGAGGTTGATATTGCGCATGCGATTAAAACGACTGTAGAATTCAGATGAGGGAGAACGCACAATATGACTTATGAGTTTAAGTTTCCCGATGTTGGTGAGGGCGTGCATGAAGGGACGCTCGTCAAATGGCTCGTCAAGGAAGGCGATGCGATCCATGAGGATCAGGTCCTTGCTGAAGTAGAAACGGACAAGGCCGTCGTCGAGGTCCCTTCCCCAAAGTCCGGCACGATCGCGAAACTCAAGTTTAAGGAAGGTGATGTGATCAAGGTCGGTGAGGTCATGCTCACGATTGATGAGAACGGAGCATTAAAGAAAGAGGGATACGAGAAAAAAGAGGCACCTATGGTTGGCAAAAAAGCGCCAGCACCCGCAGAAGAGCCACGACGGTCTGTCTCTCCCGCTGCGCTTTCCGGTCGTGTTCTTGCTGCGCCCGCGACACGGAAGCTTGCGCGCGACCTTGGCATTGACATCACGAAGGTCAGGGGAAGCGGGCCAGCTGGCCGAGTGACGCCAGAAGACGTGAACGCCGCAGCAGGAGGAAAACCAGCAGCGCCTTCTGAAGAGCAAACTGCAAGGGTGTCGGTCGACGAAGGGGGAGTCGTTGCAGCGCAAGCTCCACGGGGGCCTGCGCCAGCCCATGCAGCGAGAGTCACGTTCGAGAAATACGGCCGTGTCATCCGCGTCGCATATAAGGGCGTGCGAAAGATAATCGGCGACAATATGGTGCGGTCCAAGATAATGATCCCCCATGTTGTGCATATGGACTGGGCGGACGTAACAGAATTATGGGCCATCCGGCAGGCGAAAAAGGAATTCGCCGAGAACAAAGGGGTGAGCCTCACGCTCCTTCCCTTCATCGTGAAAGCCGTCTGTCACGCGCTTGTCAAGCATCCCTATCTCAATGCAAGCCTCGATGAGGAGAAAGGCGAGATCGTGCTCAAGAAACACTACCACATCGGATTTGCTGTGGATACGGGAAAAGCGCTTCTTGTCCCCAACGTCAAGAATGCGAATGATCTCTCCATCCTTGAAATCGCAAAGGAGATGCAAAAACTCTCCGAGCAGGCACGCGACGGAGACATCAAGCTTGAGGACATGAAGGGAGGCACGTTCACGATCACCAACATCGGCAGCATTGGCGGCGAGCACTTCACCCCCGTCATTTACCATCCCGAATGCGCAATCCTCGGCGTTGGCAGGGCAAAGGACATGCCCGTCGTCAAGGACGGTGGGGTTGTCGTGCGCAAGATGCTTCCCGTATCGCTTGCGTTTGACCATCGCATCACCGACGGTGCGGAAGCTGCGCGCTTTGTCAACGATATCATCGCCCACCTGCAGGACCCCGACCTGCTTCTCCTCGACGCGGTGTGAAAAGATGGTGATGGGTGAGATTTCTGCTGAAGTGGAGGTCGCCGTCATCGGCGGCGGCCCTGGAGGATACGCTGCCGCGATCCGTTGTGCGCAGTTTGGCAAGAAGGTCGTCCTTATCGACGAGGGCGGCCTTGGCGGGGTGTGCCTCCAGCATGGCTGCATCCCTTCCAAGGCGCTCATCCATGCCGCGAACAGGCTCAACTCGATTCCTGGCCTCAAAGAGATGGGCATCACGTGCGGCACGCCGAAGCTCAACGCAAGGAAACTCTTCTCTTGGAAAGATGGTGTCGTCGAAAAGCTCACGCACGGGATCGAAACGCTCTGTGAGAAGTACGGCGTCCGCTACATCAAGGGCCGTGCACGTTTCGAGAATAGCCGGCGCGTCAAAGTCATCGGTGGCGAGAGCTTCGATTTTGAGCACGCAATCATCGCCACGGGAAGCACCCCCTTTGAGATACCATCGATGCTGTTTGATCATGAGCTCGTGCTGGATTCGGACGACGTTGTGTCCTTGGGCAGCATCCCCAAGAGCCTTCTTATCGTCGGCGGCGGCTACATTGGCATGGAGCTTGGCATGGCATTCTCCAAGCTTGGATCGAATGTCACGATCATCGAGGACTCCGATCGGGTGCTTACCTTTGTCGATGAAGAGTGCGCTCGCATCGTCGAGAAGCGCGCGAAGGATCTTGGAATCTTGTTCCTCTTCAAGACACGCGCTAAAAGCGTCAAGAAGACGCGAAGCAAAGTCACCGTCTATCTGGAAGGAGAGGCGAAAAAGAAAAGCGTGTCGGCAGATAAGCTCCTCATCTGCGTCGGACGTCGCGCAAACACGAGCGATCTTGGCCTTGAAAACACGCACGTCGAGATTGGCGACCGCGGCTTCATCAAGGTCGACGCACAGATGCGCACAACGGACAAGAGCATCTTTGCTGTCGGTGATGTCACTGGTGATCCAATGCTTGCCCACCGGGCGACGCGTCAGGGAAAGGTCGCTGCGGAAGTTATCGCAGGCAAGAGTAGCGCTTTTGACAATGTCGCGATACCCTCCGTGGTGTATACTGAGCCGGAGATCGCGATGGCCGGTCTTACAGCAGATGAAGCCACAGCGCAGGGATATGATGTCGAAATCGGCCACTTCCCCTTTGTCGATCTTGGCCGAGCCCACACGACGATGGAAACTCAGGGGTTTGTCAAGGTCGTCGTGGACAGGAAATCAAAGCTCGTGCTTGGCGTTCATATCGTAAGCGAGCACGCAAGCGACATGATATCCGAGGCTGCGCTCGCGCTCGAAATGGGCGCGCTTGTCGACGACATCGCGCTCACGATCCATCCGCATCCAACCTTTCCTGAAGCTCTTGCCGAGGCAGCCGAAGCAGCAGAGCGCAAGGCGGTGGATATATTCGTTCCGAAAGGAAGTGAGTAACTCCAGAGGTCTGCATTACCTCTTGAAGACGGAGCCTTCCCCTACCAAAACCTTTATAAATTACTCCTCAGTTCTGCGTCGGCATGGCAACGGAAAGCGTGAATGTCCTTGTTGAAGGCGGCAAGGCGACAGCGGCGCCACCGCTTGGCCCAGCCCTTGGCCCGCTTGGCGTGAACATCGGCCAGGTCGTCGCAAAGATCAACCAAGACACCGCGGACTTTAAGGGGATGAGGGTCCCTGTCACCGTCACCGTTGACAAGTCCACGCGCGCATTCACTATTGAAATCGGGACGCCGCCGACTGCGGAGCTCGTCAAGAAAGAGGCCGGCATCGAGAAGGGTGCAGGCAACCCGCTTCTCGAGAAGGTCGCTGATCTTCGGATCGAGCAGATTATCAAGATCGCCAATATGAAAAAGGCACGGCTTCTTGGGAAGGATAGCTTCTCCCGTGTCAAAGAGGTCTGCGGAACCTGTGACAGCATGGGTGTGCTTGTCGAGGGCAAGCCCGCGCGTGAAACAATCGCGGACATCAATGCGGGCGCGTTTAAAGAGAAGATCAAATCCGGAAAGACGGAACTTTCTGCCGAGGAGCTCAAGGCGCTTGAAGAAGAGAAGAAGCGTCTTGCCGCCGACCTTGCGGAGAAGCGAAAGGAGTACGAGATCAAGGCGAAGAGTATCCTTGCCAGCATGCCAGACAAGTCCGCAAGCTCGATCCGGGCAAAGATGCGCGAGGAGAAGATCCCCGAAGCGATCATCAAGGAGCTTGTGCCCGAAGCGGCGCCTGCTGGCGGAGCTGGCGGAGCAGCCGGTGGGGCTGGTGGCGGCGCGGGCGGCGCTGCTGGCGCGAAGAAGTAGTGGCTGTGGTTTGCATGCATTCTGATGAGCGTCTCCAGCAGATTGTTGAGTATGGGCTTCCGTATCTTGTAAGTATTGGACTTCCAGGTGGGGAGATCCGGAACGTGCAGGTCGTCAACACGTTCGATGATGGCCCCTGCGAGGTTATTCTTCCAGAAGTCCCGTATCTTGAAGACCTTCTTTATAGAACAGGGCTCCATAGGAGTATCCGGCAAACTCGTCAGCAATCGAATTCTCCCAGCATT
>CAZRZZ010000027.1:0-12909 GCA_964604755.1 uncultured Methanosarcinales archaeon
AGTCCACGTCCATCGCATGACAAAAGATGTCGGGCTTCCTTCTTATGCAAAGCGTGGCGATGCTGGATTCGATCTTCGTGCATCGCAGGAGATGACAATTTGGGCAGGTGAGACCGCTGTTGTTCCAACGGGGCTTCGCTTCGCGATCCCCGAGGGCCATGTCGGTCTTATCTGGGACCGCTCCGGCCTTGCTGCAAATCATTCGATCACGACCATGGCCGGAGTCATCGACTCCAGCTTTCGCGGAGAGCTCAAGGTCGTGCTCAAGAATTTGGGGAAAGAGAGTTTCGTGATAGAAAGAGGGATGCGCATCGCTCAGATGCTCATCCAGCCCGTGGCCAATTCGGTTTCTATCATGGAAGTCGAAGAGCTTCCCGACTCCGAGCGCGGCAGCGCCGGTTTTGGGAGCACCGGCAACCATTAGTTGTTTTTGAAGAGGGGGTTACCCCCTCGTTCCCGCTTATCGTTTATAAAAAAGAGGTGAGAGAGGTGGCAAAGCCAGCAATCAGCTATGACGCCCAGCGCGGGTGTCTTCGATTGGACGCGTATTTCTTGGAAGAAGAGGACGAAGAAGACACGGAGTGATTCAGACGCGTATGCATCCAAACGCTTATTAATAGAGGAATCAGTAATCCGCCTATGAAATGGCAGATTATTGTGGGCATCATCCCCGGTCTTCTCATCTTCATCTACGGGATTGGCCACTTGTCGCATGAGATCCAGCAAGTCGCTGGCCGGCGCTTCAAGAAACTCCTTGCAAGGATGACAAAGAACCCTTTCTATGGGGTCGTCCTCGGCACGGGCGCGACATCCATCCTGCAGTCATCATCTGCGACAACGCTCATCGCGGTGAGCCTTGTCAATGCTGGTGCGCTCACGCTCGAGCAGAGCCTTGGCATCATCTTTGGCGCAAACATCGGAACGACAATCACCTCGCAGCTTGTCGCGCTTAAACTCACCACATATGCGCCACTCTTTTTGGTGCTTGGCTTTCTCATCGGCATCTTCGGCCGGCATTACAAGTTTCTTGGCAAGGCAATATTCTACTTTGGGCTCGTCTTTTTTGCGCTGCATCTTGTCGGTCAGGCCGTCGATCCGATCAAAAATGATCCCCTGGTCATAGATTTCTTTTCGAACCTCAAAAGCCCGCTCATCGGCATCGTGGTCGGTTTTGTCTTTACTGTGCTTCTCCAGTCAAGCAGCGTCACCTCCGGTATCGCCGTCCTTCTTGGGGTTCAGGGACTCCTCGGTCCGGCGACGGCAATCCCGATCATCTTTGGGGCAAACATCGGGACGACCACGATGACCGTGCTTGCAAGTGTTGGCATGGAGCCGGCCGCAAGGCGAAGCGCATTTGCCCACATGCTCTTTAATGTGGCGGGTGTTCTCATCGCTCTTCCTCTTCTTCCCTTTCTCCTCAAGCTGCTCACATGGATTGGAGGGGGGATCGGCCAGCAGATCGCAAACGGGCACATCATCTTCAACATCGGTACCGCGATTATTTTTCTTATCCTTATCAAGCCGTTTGCAGCGGTCTTGCGCTGGCTTGTCCCAAGCGAGGGTGAGGAAATCACATCGAGCGCAATTCACCTTCATATCGACAAGATCCCGAAGGCGCCGGAGGCGATCCGCCTTCTTGAAAAGGAGGTCGCGCACCAGGTCAACCTTGTCAAGCTCCTCTTTCAGAGTGCCGTGCAGGCCGTCAGGGAAAGCGACCTGCGTAAGGCCAAGAAAGCAGCGACCCTCGAAACCGCAACAGACGATCTTGACTCCGAAATCATGGAGTATATGCTTGTGCTCTCCAAGCGCAAAATGGCACGGAAAGAGGCCCGGACGCTTGGCATCCTCGTGAACGCGTCAAACGCGCTTGAGAATCTTGGCGATTCCGGAAAGCGCATCGCGGATTCCGCAGAGAAACTCTACGAGCATGGCATGGCAATCGACAAGAGCGCGGGTCTTGCGCTCGAAGAGCTTTATCAGAAGCTTGATAACGCATTAAGCGAGATCGAGGTCGCGCTCAATGCAGGACGGAAACCTGACCTGGGGCGGCTTGCCCGCATCCGGCAGGATGCGGACCGGATCGTTGTGCACGTGCAGGCGACGTATCTTCGGGAGATCAAGAAAGAGCATTTCACCCCGTACTCCGGCCCGCTCTTTGGCGATGCTCTTGCGAATATGGAACATGCAAACCATGTCACTCACCGCATCGGACTGATGCTTTCCGGCAGGAAAGCCAATGGCGTTGTCACCAGGAAATCGAAGCAAAAGAAGCCAAAGCGCTAGACGCGGATATTGGTATACCCTCTTACGCAGCCAAGGACGTCGGAGAACACTGCATCAATGCTCTGGTTCGCGTTGACAATATGGTAACCGAAGTCTTCTGCCTGCCGCAGGAACTGCGTCCGCACGCGCAGGACAAGGGCATCATTTTGTTCATGGATGTGGACATCTTCACGCCCTGCCATGAAGCGGTCCCCATGCAGGAGAATCGCGAGGTCTTCTTTGAGAAGACGGGCGTTCACGTGCACCGCCCACTCATAGCTTGCGCCTTTTGCCGTCGCCCAGCCGATTCCCGTCCCCACATAGTCTTCGGCGACAATGATGATGCCTTCTTCGAGCTTCTGGATCAGTGTCGGCTCATACTCTTCCCTGTTCTTGACATACAGAAGCTGGAACTCTTCTTCGGAGATTGATTGCTCCCATCCTCCACGCAAGATCTTATTGATCCGTCGGCCTGTCGGAGAATCATAAATTGGATACTTGATGCGCTCCGCGCGGTAACCATGGTTGTTGAGGTGCTCGACGAGCTTTTCGACCTGCGTGGTCTTGCCGATATTGTTTATCCCATAAACAGCAATGAATGGGGCCCGCGCTTTTGCCATGTCTTCACCAGCGTCGTCTTTGCCGTCCCCTACGTCGTCACGTCAAGCTCATTGCTGCGGACCTTGACGGATTTGCTGTCAACGTCAAAACGCAGCGTCGCCGGTGGCAGGCGAAAGCCGCCAAGGATGGAAAGCTTCGTCTTGATGTAATAGGTGATGAGGCGCTCTTCCTCCGAAGTCAGATCCATATCCCAGTGCATGATGGTGCCCTTCTCCTGGTGGATGACCTTGCTTGGCTTGACCATCCCGATGCCACCGCCCTCGACGAACGTGACAAGGGTCGGCAGCTTTTCGATGAGTCGGACGCCCTTGATATCCTGCTTGCGGCGATTCTTGACCGCGATGATGATGCGGAATTCCGTGATGCCTCCCTCATGGAGCTTGATCATCTCCGCGCGCTTGTTGATGAGCACGGGATCGCGCAGCATGACGAAGAGGAAGATCCCAAATCCGATGAGCAGGAACACATAGATTGGGATGCGGTAATTTGTCGTGATGACAAGCGTCGTCGATTCTCCCGGATCGAGCGTGATTTCCCATGTATAATACCTGCCGTCCTCGCGGGATTCGATGGTCGCATCAGGGTCCGTGCTTGTAAGGAGGCTCTTCCAGAATGGTGCGGCGCGCAGGATGCGCTGTGTCGCCTCGACATTCTGCATATTGCGCAGCTTGATCTCTTCGGTCAGTTTGAGGTACCGCTCCGTCGTGAACACCTCCTTTGCAAAAGGAGTCGTGTACGGGGCGATTTCGATGTGCACCTTTGCCTGATAGAGCAGGTTGCCGCCTTCGCTAAGGGTGAGGGTGAGCACGTCCTTCTGCGGGGCAAGGCCCTCGTCGAAGGCTACCGTGAACGCGACGGTCTTCTGCTCATTGCGGCCAAGATAGATCGTTGCCTTTTCGTCGACAAGATTTCCCTTGAGCGCAACGTCAAGCGACCCGTACTCCCGATAATTGTTGTTCTTGATGTCAATCTTGAACGAGTGCGTGCGGCGGGGGTCGACGATCGCAGGGATGTGCGTATCGACGGACAGGTTCGCCGCCCACATCATCTTTGCCGGGTCAAATGGCATGAGATAGATCGGCAGGCGCACCGTCGCTTCGGAGCCCGTGATCCGGCTTCTTGCATGCAACTCGACGGAATACGGGTGATTCTCATCGCGGCGCAGATCGATGTCCTTGAGAAGCACGCGCGTGAGCTTGCGGCCCCTTGGCGCGATCTTGATCGCGGACAGGTAATCGACACTTGGTCGCGTGACCATGCTCCATTGCGTGCCTTCCTCTTCGATCGAGAGGACAATCTCGTCGTAGAGGTGCTGATTGTTCCAGATCGTCACGTCAAACTCGGCCCACTCCCCGATCATGACCTGGTCTTTGATGGGTACTGCAGTGAGCACAAGATTGGGCTCCTTTGCGGCGGCGATGGAGTTTTGAGCGATGATACTTACCGCTACAAGAAAAACGAGGAGCAAGACATATGGTCTCTTCACTATCACCACCATGGGGGGTGAAGAACTTGGGGTTTATAAAGGTTTTGTGGCCTCTCCCTTTTAATTCCCACCAGAATACCTCATGTTTGGGAGGTTATCCGTCACATCCACGGCTGCGTTCATAAACGACCAGATCAGGTAAGCCCCCTTCCATCGGGGCGTGAACACGGGAGGATTTGTGAACATCGAGCCGATAATACCCTGCTGGAGCAGCAGGTGGTGCACGGTATAGGCCGGCGTGAACAAGGGGTCAGTCAGCTCATTGATGATGCTATCAAGGAGGATGATGCGTTTTCCGATGTCGAATCCGTACTCGGAGACTTGCTGCGCGTACGCGCACCATCTGGCGAGAAGTTCGGTGTGGTTCATTCCCGTCTCATCATGGGGGCCGTCAAGAAGGATGAGCGAGGAGCTTGCGATCTCTTCATACATCTTTCGAAGCTTCGTGTTGCGATGCGGGTTTTTTGCCAAAAGCTCGCCTGCGAGGCCTTCACGGAGCCTGCTCAGCTCCGCCCGGTGCTCTTTTGGAATTGTATAGGGGGTATCTTCAAGGAGAACGTCGCAGAGGCTTTTCGCAACATCATTGATGTGGCGACTGACAAGCCCGATGGAACACTCCTTGTATCGTGCAAGGAGTCCCGATCTCCAGTCTCCCTCCATGCAGTTGGGGAAGCGACGGTCCTATTTAATTTCTGGCATATAATCCCGGATGTGCTCACGCAAGGATCCTGCTTTGGTGGTCGCTCTTCTCGATGCGGATCACGTGGTCAACAAAGCTCTCGATCTTTGGCGCGTGGCTCACGATGATGATCTGCGCAAGACCAAGCGCATCGAGCACGTCGCGCACACGGTCAAGCTGCTCGTCGCTAAAGCCGTCTGTCGGCTCATCAAGGAGGAGGAGATCCCGTGTGCGGATCGTCGAGACGACGTCATTGATGACCTTGTTGAGCGCAAGGCGGAACGCAAGGCAGATCGCTGTGCGCTCCCCGCCGGAGAGGTTCGTGAAGATTGCGTCGTGCCCGTTCTGCGTGACGTGGGGCGTGAAGTTTGCGTCCAATCGTGCGCTGATCGTCTCGTCATCGACAAGCAGCGAAAACCATGTGCAGAAGAGATCGTTGAATTCGTGATAGACACGGAGCAGCATCGTGCGCTCCATAACATCCATAAGGTTCACAAAATGCTCGTCGATCCACTGCTGCAATCCGGCGATGCGCCAAAAGCGGTCCTTGGCGTGCTCCTTTTGGATGATTTCATGCTGCATTGTTATCAGGAGCTCCTCGGCGTTCTCCTTTTCTGTCCTCCATCGGGCAAGGTCAAGATCCAGCTGCCGTTTTTTAGCATCGATCTTTTCGGCACGCGCTGATAGCTCACCGTGCGCCCTGATGACTTCTTGCGCGTCGGAAAGCTCCGTGGTGAGGCAAAGCAGGCGCTCCTGTGTTGTTTTGGAGGATGCTTGCTCTCGCGCAAGATCATCCTCAATGGATTGAAGCTGCCTTCTTTTCTCCCGAAGGCTTGCCTCGAGCACGTGCTGCTTGCGGATGCAATCGAGCATCTGCTTCTTGTGCGTGACCTCTTCGTGCCGGGCATCAAGGTCGTCTGATGCCGCCTCCTCGATCGATTCTTCGAGGGCTCGTATCCTCTCCTCGGCCTCCTCACGCTTTGCAAGGGATTGCTCGACGCGTGCGTTAAGCTCGCCGATCCTCTCGCGCTGTGCTGCGATTCGTACACGATCCATCTCTTTTTTCTGGGTCCAAGCGATTTGCGCCTGGATGGATCCGATCGCGCAATCAAGCTCGACGCGACTTTGCTCGATCGTATCCAACTTCTGTCTTGCCTCCTTGATCGCCGCCTCCTGCGTCGCTGCAATCGAGCATTTGTGCCCCTCCGTCACGGGCTGCAGGCAGGTCGGGCACTCGGAAAACGACGTGATCCTTTCAGCGAGTTTTGCAGCGTGGTCGATTTGATGCTGGCATGCTGCTGCATCGGCGATGATGCCCTCCTTTTTGCGCTGCGCGTCATCGCGTTTCATGGTGAGCTCTTCAAGGCTCGGCGCTGATGCTGCCGGCTCGTCGGCGGGAGGCGGCAGCGACGCCAAAAACAGGTCGTGTTTTTCCTGCAGCGCCTTGATCGTTGCCAAAAGCTCCTCGAGTTGTCTGCGGTAAAGGTGTATCTCTCTTTCCAACTGGAGGCGCTGCTGCTCTTTCTTGGTGATGTGCTGCTCAAGGGCCGTGATCTCCTCTTCGAGGATCTGCTGATCGATGGGCGGCGCTTCAAGGGAGTCTATCTGCTGCTGCACGTCTTGTATCCGGCCTTTTGTGCTCTTCATCGTTGCCTGCATCTGCAGGATGCGCGCGTTTGCCTTTTCAAGAAGTTCGGTGAGGCTCTCACGCTGCACCTGCTTTTTGATGACGAGCTCGGCACGTTCCCTGGCTTTTGCTGCAGAGCGCCGCGCCTCATCGAGGAGCATGTCCGTGTTCTTTGCGTCGAGTTCAAGTTGCGCGATCTTGCGTGCGATCGCCTCTTCTTTTGCCCGCATCGCCTGCGCTTCCCTTCTCTTCTCCTCAAGGTCCAGCGTATATCCGGAGAGCTCTTTTTGCTCGTCCCGAAGGTTGTGTGCGACGATTTTCGCGTTCGCCTGCGCGCGCTTGTACCGGTCAATGGAGAAGATGCGCCGAAGCGTGCTTTGGCGGAACTCCGCATCGTCGCCGAGGATCTTTTTCATCTGGTCCTGCGGTGTGTACACGGTGTAGCGGAATATCAACGCTTTGGACTTGTCCATGAGGTCCTTTGGATACCCCACCATGTCAAGGATGCGCGCCTTGATCTCGCTTGGCATAAGGTCATAATGCGTCCTATCAATTGCGATTGAGCCGGCTTCCTGCTTGATGCCGGTGCTGACGCGCTTGAGGGGCCGCGTGATGACGATGTTCTTGCCGTCGATCTCGATGTGAAGGACGACGAACCCGAAATCCTCACCGTACCGGAGAAGGGACTCGGCCGGAAGGTCGCTGCGCAATGCGCCAAAGAGCGCAAATTCGATCGCGTGCAGGATCGTCGACTTGCCCGCGCCGACATCTCCGGAGAGGAGGATCGATCCGTTTGGGAACTCGATTGTTCCATCCGTGTAGCTTCGGATATTCTTCAGGCGCAGCTTGCGAAGAATCATGCAAAGGCAATGCGCCGGATGATTTCAAAAAGTTTGTCATGGGAGAATAAAAAGAAGAAAGCAGGGCTCGCATGGAACGGACTACCGGTCACTCCTTCCTGTTTTCCGGCCCAAACACGATCATCTTGTGGTCACGCTTGCAGCGCTCCGTGACCGCATCGAATGCGGCCCTGACTTCCGTTTCTGGAATTTTCTTCTCGCCCTCTTTTGGGTCCATGACGATGAAATGGCCATCCTGATAATCCCAGACCGTGTAATAATTGGCGTCAAGAACGCTTGCGCCATCGCGGATATAACCGGCGTCGAGACGGAGCAGCAGGATGCAATCCTCAGCGAGGCGCTTTTTGACATCCTCAAGGGAGAAGTCATGCTCTTCGATCGCAATACCTGCTTTCTCGCATTTGCGGTGCATGATTTCTGTTGCGAACCTTGCTATATCCACATCTATTTTCTTGTATCGCTTGAAGCGGTAGCGCGGGTAGCAGAACTCCGGGTTTCCTACGACGACTGTCGCGTCAAGCCCTTGCTTGTGCGCATAAAGGGCAAGGCCAAAGATTGAGCATCCGCGGATCGGAAACGGCGCGGACTCGCGCCAGATGTCGAATTCGTTCTCCCGCGAGAGCTCAAAAGAAGGATCAAAGTTATTGAGGATCACCATCAGGGACGCCGCGGCGCCCGTGTATGGCGTTGTGGAGAGATACGTTTTCATCAGGATGCGCGTGCGGGAAGTTATATTAAAGGTTTATGTTGATGCGCGGAAGGTTGATTCACTTCGTTGTGCTCATGCTCGATTGCGTCATCCGTTGTTGCATCTTCCTGCTCCACCACGACACGGTATTGGGGCACGACCTCTTCTTGCCGTGTGAGATGAAGCAATGCCTTCTTTCCCTTCGCGACGAGGGTGCGGTCAAGATAGTTCGTCTGCGAGCCGATGAAATGTCCTGCAACCGCGAGTCCTACTGTTAGCACGTTCAATCCTATTACGATGAAGGGCCCAAACGAAGCCGCATACCACGCGATGCCAATCTGTGTGGCACCGCAGGTTATGGCGCCCATCATAAAAGGCATACTGGCATCAAATTTCATGAGCGCATCAAGCGCATGTTCCCTTTCTGCCCGCAGCGCCCCATACCATTCTGCAAATTCGTTCTCTGGAATCCGGTACAGCCGCACGCCCATTTTCTTTGTTCTCAGGTCCCTATCCGCAAGGACATCGACGTGATCATCACGGCGGCAGGTGTAGATGACGTAGTCGATCGAGCTCTCTTCTGATGGCGTAAGCGTTTGTTTCTCAAATCCAACGTCGGTAAGGATGTCTTCGATGCGCTTGGCAGTTACTGCTATGCGTTCTTGCCGGCCGGCAAGTTTTGCGTGCTCTTTTTCCAGATGCGTACCCTCACGGCCGATCTTCCCGGTATCATCCAGGACAAAGAGAAAACTCGCATCCTTACTTGCTAAGGCACACAGCGCTGAAATAGCGCCCTTATAGTTCCTTTTCGCATCGGAAAGCAGCGCCTGATTTCTCACAAACTCCTCATCAACTCCGGAAAAATAGATCGGTTTCTCTTTTGCGATCTCTTCAAGGGCGGCGATGCGTGCCGCTCGAAGCTCATGGACGGCATTGATGCGGTAGCTTTGCATGCGGAATCACCGATGAGCGATGTAGGGCGTATCCATCATCGCATGCTTCTTGTAGGTGAAGAACGCATGCTCAAAGCAGCACTCGTCGGTCTTGCGTGCAAGCTTTTTTCCTGGCGTGAGTCCCTGCTCTACCCTTGCATCAAGAAGCTCGATGAGCTCTTCGCCCTGTGCGCTAAGAAGGCTATGTTGCCTGCCCCATTTTGATGCAAGGCAGATAAGCTTGTGCGCAACGATCCTCGTCGGGTATTCGCGCACCGCTCCATAGGACGCATCCCAGTGGAGGAGCGCATCGATCCCATGCATTGTTGCGCGCTCGAAATTTTCCCTGACATGTTCAAACGGCAGGAGCTTGTAGTTATAGTCCATGAGCGCCTGCACGCCAAGCACGTACAGCTGCGCAAGCGCGATGTCCTCCTTTGTCGTCGGCTGAACATTTACAGAGCGAAGCTCCATCCGATAATGGCCGTTCTCTGTCCGCAGCTTCACCCACGGGTGATAGAAGCCGACCGTCAGGTGGAACGCTTTCTCCTCGACGGACACACCATTCCCGTCGCCGGGATCAAAGATTGGAAGGTACTGCAGCGCGTGCTCGAAATAATCGTCGGTGGACGTGATGTATCCAGGATGGAGCTGGCATCGTTTTCGGCCATTGCATAACGGGACGGACTGCTCGAAGATGGGCATCTGTTGCGAGACAAACGCTGTTTTTTGCTGATCAAAGATCGACGAGTTCGCCGAAAGTGCAAGGATAATCGGCGCAATCATCTGTGAATAGTTGAAGAGGCGGACCGCGTCGTTTGCATCGAGCGCCTGCAGGTGGATGCGCGTCGAATTGATGAGCGTGATCGCTGTGATGTCTTCGAGCGTGGCGATCCTGCCGTCGGTCGTGCTAATCGTGCATCGCACGCCGGCTTTTTTTGACTCTGCTGCAGCGATCAGGTAACGCGGGTCATTTGTGATGAGATGTTCGCCAAGATCCTTTCGTGCAATTGTTGGGACAAGGCCGATTGGCACAAACGCCGCGTCATGGGCGCGAGCATACTCCTGGATGAGCTGGCGCTGGTGCTGTGCGCGCAAAAGAAGCTCGTCGATGTATCGGGGCCCTTGCTCAATCGGGCCGACGATGTGCTCGATCTGATGCATGCCAAGCTCCTTGGTGATCTGCATGCTCTCCGGCTTATGCTTGAGGATGTCAGTGACAATATTGGGAGTGAGCGAACCATCCGCATAGATGATCGGGCCCTCATGTTCCGTCCCCATCTTACGGCCATCTTGGGAGAAGGTCGCTCCTTTTATCGATGAGGTATAGTATTTTTTTGCTAAAAAAGATATTTCTGCCTTTCTTTCCTCCGTAAGAAGCCCATTTTGGCTAAATTTTGTGTCGCCCATGCGCACGCGGAATTATGCTTCTTTATAAACCTTTTGGGGCGCGACGTAAAGCCGGGATGACCAGAAACTTAAAATACGACAGGGGGCAGGCGGGAGGTATGGCAAAGAAGTACAAGATTGTCTATGACCGTAGAAATTGCATCAGCGCTGGCGTATGCGTCGTGATGGCGCCGGAGTACTGGGTGATGGATGCGCCCGATGGTCTTGCCGATATCAACCCGGACAAGAAGCCGACAACGCGCGACGATGGCTGGCAGGAGCTTGTCATCGATGAAAAGCACCTTGACGAGAATCTTCAAGCTGCGCAAGGGTGCCCAGCCCAGGTCATCTTCATTTACGAGCTCGAATCGGGCAAGCAGATCTATCCAAAGAAAGAGGAGTGAGGAAAAGAGGAGGGTGTACTCCGCATCTGCACGCGTTTAGATCTATCTAGAAGTATCTAGAAGTATCTGATAAGCCAGTTTGCCACTGCGGGCGTGCAAAGAGCGGCTGTTATTGCAGTGTCCCTCAAAAGACCCAGGTGGGTGATGGTGAGCGGGTACATGCCAAGCTCGGAGCGTTTCTTTTTTGCCGCGTCAAGGATATCTTTTCTTGTCGCATCCTTGAGGCCGTGCTTTTCCTCAAGGATCTCCCACCAGAGCTGCGTTTCCATCGTATGGTAACTGGTCGCCGAATAGGGGAGCATAGCGTCGTCAAGCGCGCTCGCGACGGACTCGGAAAAGCTCTTCGCAATCTCTAACTCCACATCTCTTGGCGCCTTGGCGATCGCGCCGCACGACAAGTTGGCGCGAAAACGCTCTTCAAGCGGGCATGATGCATCGAGCGGCTCTGGCGCAAGGCGCCAATACGCATCGATGAATTCGCCGTTGAACACGATTGCGCGCATGCACGCATCGTGGGTCTTTCCAGTCTCTTTTGATCGGATCTCCTTTGAGGGAACGTAGGGGCTGAGAATCTCGATGCATTCGTTAAGGAAATCAAGGCAATATGGGGAAAGCTTGACCCATGCCTCCTCGATGGAGACAAGCTTGCTAATGGGTTTTCCGATGAGGTCTTCTTCACTTTCGATGATCTTGCGCGGGAGCATGCGCACCCCATAGCCGCGCGATCCGCGGGCCGGCTTGAGCACGAGGATATCGTCGTGATTCTTTTGCATAAACGCATCGTACCCTTCACGTGTTTCGATGCCAAGCCCAAGCGGCATCGTGGGGACAAGCGCGTCGGCGATGTTGGTCTTGGAGAGCACATGGTGCTGGTAGAGCTTGTCTGCGCAGACGAGCTGATGATGCGCAGGATTCACGACCGGAAAGCCGGGCTGCATCAGTCCAAAATAGAAGCTCCAGCGGTCCCAGAAGAGGCCGATATCGTCCCCATCGATGAAATCCGCTATCTGCTCCCCTTTGCTGTTAAGAAAAGGGGCAATCATTTTCTCAATGCGCCAGGAATCCTCCCCGTACCGGAGCCGGAGCTCTTCCCTGGCCTTCAGGAAGAGCGCATTTCCAAGAACGTTATCATCGAATCTCTGGTCCTCACGATAGTGGCCGTTCCACAAGCGCGCATTATCCTTCGCTTCCCTCTCCGACTCGCTTGAAAGCATTGTTCTTGCAGCTTGGGATCTGTATATATGACGTACGATCCGTCGTGGTCCATCCTTGGCATACCACCACCAGAGGCGCTTGTACAGCGGTGCTTTTTTGTTTTTTTCTGACAGGTCTGACAGGGTTTTCTTGTTTTCCTCCTTTGCAAAGTGCTCCTTGCGAAGATAGGCATACGACCCGCTCACCAGAAGCTTCTTGTCGCCTGCGATGGCGCGCATGCGCTCGATGATCGTCTCTTTAACACGGTTGTCCTTATAGATCGATGTAAACCCGCTTACGCCGGAATTCGCTCCATTGACTTCAATGAGTTTTGTCTCGCCGGAAGGTGTGATCTTAAAGTCGATACCATAAAGCGTCGGCTGAAGTGGTGGAACTTTCCTCGCTTCCTTGTAGATTAGCCCCACAATAGTTTCGATAACATTGTTGAGGTTGCTGTGGATATCACCAGCTGTCATTCCTTCTTTTGCAGTGAGGTAACCAAGACGAATCATGTCGCCAATCGTATCATCGGGATCTTTATTCATGTGATGCCCCTCCCGGTGGAAGTCTGGATTCCCTATGGTGTGCGGGATTTGTGCGCCCTTGCCTGGCATGATGCCCGTTCTTAAAGTTTGTCGAGTCCCTCTGATGTTGTGGGTCCTGGCAGAACAACCTTCCCGCAACTTTTATAAAGGGGCGTCTTTTTCGCACCCTCTGCTGAGACACCGCAAAGCGGGCGCCCCCTCGACGTGGGCTTTGGTCTTGGG
>CAZRZZ010000028.1:0-2277 GCA_964604755.1 uncultured Methanosarcinales archaeon
GTCTCAAAAGGGGCATGCCGCGAACTATACACGTCGACGATAATCATCGCAGAGCGGCTTGGCATCGAGCTTGTTGAGCTTCCGTCGAACACGTGCACGGGCGCAGGCGTCGTCTCCGAGCGCGAGCCAAAGACAGCTTACACCATCAATGCACGCAACCTCGCGCTTGCGGAGAGAACGGGCTTTCCGATGCTCACCCAGTGCAGCACCTGTCAGGGTGTCCTCTCGAAGGTAAATTATGATTTCGAGAAAAATCCCAGGCTTCTTGAAGAAGCGAACAAGGCGATAAGGCCGGAAGGCTATGCCTATTCAGGAAAGCACACTGTCAAGCACCTTTTGTGGATGCTCGTCGAAGACTATGGTGTAGAGCGCCTCCAGAAAAAGGTCGTACGGCCGCTTCGTGGTTTGCGTGTCGCGCCGTTCTATGGCTGCTACCTCTTGCGCCCGTCGCTTGCGCTTGGCTTTGAGGACGCAAGCAATCCGCAGAGCATGGAACGCATCATCCGTGCGCTCGGCGCAGAGCCAATCGACTACGCCGGGAAAACCAAATGCTGCGGATTTCCGATCAGCATGATGAACAATGACGCGAGCATGCGCATGGCCGGAACGCACCTTCTTGACGCGAAGGATAACGGTGCGAATGTCATGTGCACCCCCTGTCCCCTCTGCCACCTGAATCTGGATTCACGCCAGCCTGACGTCGAGCACCACATGAAGCAGGAGATCAGGCTTCCTGTCCTGCACCTAAGCCAGCTTGTTGCGCTTGCGCTTGGTGTCGACCCAAAAGAACTTAAACTTGAGACGCATATCGTCGATACAAAACCAGTGATCGAGGCACTTGGATGAAACAAAAGCCACATACGGGAGCGCAACAGATAGGGGCACATGCCCCCCGCCATCGCGGCGAGGAGTACAAGCAAACGCTCAAAAACTTTCTTCTCCACCTTCCAAAAGTCAAGGTGCTCGTGATTCTTGCGCTCATCATCCTTTTTTTGCTTGCCAAGCACACGATGATCCTTGCGCTCTTCATCGCAGCGAATGCCCTTGTCTCCTGCATCATCCGCCTGCTTGGGATGCGAAGCTTAGGCCTGGAGACGATCACGCTCACGAGCATCGTCACGCTCTATGCGCTTGGGCTGTGGCCAGCGATGCTCCTTATGCTCATCGGCATCGGGCTTCACATTATCGTTGCACAGGGTTTTTCGATCAATAATTTCCTCATGCTGCCCGTCGGCGCGCTGCTCATCGTTCTCGCGGGCGTCCTGCAGCCCCTTGGTATCGTTTCCGTCGGCATCCTCGTGACCGTCGTACAGGAACTCCTCTTCACCTGCCTTGTGGTATTCCTCAAGACGGGGCGCCTGCACAAGCGCCTTTTCTTCTTTGCCACGCATGTGCTCTTCAATGTGGTTCTCTTCACCGTCTTTGCAAACCCCTTGCTGGCACTTTTCTAAATCGACAGGATTGTCGACCGAATCAGTATCGGAGTAGAAATGTTGATATAGAAGAAAAACCATTGGATGTGTATGGGATATTTCCGGAAAGCAATCATTATGGGCGCGGCGGGCAGGGACTTTCACAACTTCAATGTGTTCTTCCGCAAGAATAAGGCTTACAAGGTCGTCGCATTCACCGCAACGCAGATACCTGGCATCGCAGGGAGAACATATCCAAAAACCTTGGCAGGCAGACTCTATCCCAAAGGGATTCCCATCCATGATGAGGCCGACCTTTCCTGGCTCATCAAAAAACATGGTGTCGATGACGTGTTCTTCTCCTACAGCGACGTTCCATATCCCTATGTTATGCACAAGGCAGCAGAGGCGATGGCTGCCGGCGCGAACTTCTGCCTTTTGAGCCATGCACAGACGCAGATTCGGTCAAGGGTAAGAGTTATTAGCGTATGCGCCGGGCGGACCGGATCAGGAAAGAGCCAGACCTCGCAGAAGATTGCAGAGATCCTCAAGCAGGCAGGAAGGCGTGTCGTCGTCGTGCGCCATCCGATGCCGTATGGCGATCTTGCCAAGCAGGCCGTGCAGCGTTTCACTTCCTATCAGGATATGGAAGACCAGGAGTGCACACTCGAGGAGATGGAAGAGTATGAGCACTATATCGGCCGCGATATCATCGTCTACGCCGGCGTCGACTATGAGAGGATTCTGCGCCATGCAGAGAAAGAGGCTGACGTGATCATTTGGGACGGCGGAAACAATGACGTGCCGTTCTTTGCATCAGACCTGCACATCGTGGTTGTCGATCCACACCGGGCAGGCAACGAAC
>CAZRZZ010000028.1:2287-12722 GCA_964604755.1 uncultured Methanosarcinales archaeon
TTCCTATTATCCGGGTGAGGAGAACGTGCGCATGGCCGACGTGGTCATCATCAACAAGGAGAACACGGCACCCAAAGGCAAGATCGGCGAGCTTGCCGCAAATGTCCGCTCCGTAAACAGGAATGCCATGATTATCCATGCAGATTCAGAGATTTCCCTCGACAATCCAGATGCCGTCAAGGGCAAGAAGGTGCTTGTTATTGAGGACGGCCCGACACTCACCCATGGGGAGATGTCCTACGGCGCCGGGGTGATTGCGGCAAAACGTGCAAATGCAAAGATTATCAATCCACGCACATGTGCAGTGGGCAGCATCAGGAAGACACTCGAGAATTATCCCGCACTCGACGAGGTTATTCCTGCGATGGGGTATGGCAGGGCACAGATGCGCGATCTTACAGCGACAATACGCAGGGCTCGCTGTGACGCAGTCATCATCGGCACGCCAATCGATCTTTCCCGCCATATCAAGATCGACAAACCAACCGTGCGCGTACACTACTCCCTGAAGGAAAAGAACATAACCTTGCAGCGCGTGCTCAAGAAGGAGGGATTTCTATGAAGCACCTGCGAACGCTTGAGGATGTGACAGCGGCAGAGCTTCGGGAGATCCTCTTGCTTGCCGCGCGCATCAAGAAGAACCCGGACCGATATCGCAGAACGCTTGCCGGCAAGAGCGTCGCGCTTCTTTTCGAGAAGCCAAGCACGCGCACGCGCATGAGCTTTGAGATCGGCATTGCAGAACTTGGAGGAACCCCTGTTGTCCTTGACTGGCAGTCGACGCAGCTTGGCCGTGCGGCACTGCAAGATGAGGTGCGCTGCATGGCGCGCTATGTCGACGCGATCGGGGCACGGGTGCGCTCGCACAAGACGATCGAGGAGATGGCAAAGTATGCAGGGGTTCCCATCATCAATCTGCTCTCGGACAAGAGACATCCCTGCCAGGCGATCGGTGATATGATGACCTTGCAGGAGTGCTTCCCGGATCTTGCGAAGGTCAATCTTGTCTTTGTCGGCGACGGGAACAATGTGTGCAATTCGCTCATCGCAGCGGCAATCAAGCTTGGCTTGCGCATGACCGTGTCCTGCCCGAAAGGATACAATCCGGACCCGGAACTTATCCGCACAGCGAAGAAGGGTAGCATACGCATCGAACGCGACCCCACACGTGCATGCAAGAATGCAGACGTCATCTACACGGACACGTGGGTGTCGATGGGGCAGGAGCGGCAGCGCAAGGCCCGGCTTGCCGTTTTTAGACCGTACAAGATTACAAAGAGGCTGCTTGGCAGAGCGCTCTTCATGCACTGTCTTCCCGCATTTCGCGGGGAGGAGGTCGCAGACGAGGTTATCGACAGCAGCCAAAGCATCGTCTTTGAACAGGCTGAAAACAGGCTGCATGCGCAAAAGGCCTTGCTTATCAAACTCCTTGGTAGATAATACCATGGAGTGATATCATGGTAATGGCTACCGATACATTTTAAAATGATGGTTCTTTGCATAATCCCATGAACACGCGGCTCAAACAGTCGTGGAGATGCAATGTCTGCGGGTATGTGCACATCGGCCCGGACGCGCCGATAAGATGTCCAAAATGCGGAGTCGGTGCGGAAGAATTCTCCGCCATAAAAACCCAACCGACAGGACTACGTGAGGATGAGATCGCCCGGTTCGATGCGCTTGCAGCAAAGGAGGCCGGAGGATGAGCAAGGAGAAAAGGCGGCCGGCACATCTGCAGACTGTCGCCGCGGCGCTCCGAGAGGCTGTCGACTGCATGCTTGACGCGTCGCCTTATGCCGATGCGCTCTACCTTGACATCGCAAGCCGCACTCTGGAAAAAGACAAGACTGCGCTTCTTGCTGACAGCAACGCAGACCACGGCGTGAAGCTTCGCATCCAGATTGGCGGCATGCTGCACGAGGCAGGCTCGTCATCGACAGACACAAAAACAATCCTTGGGCTCGCGGAGGGACTTGCAAAGAAAGCAGCCGCAGCGAACAGGAGGACAGAAGAAAAGAAAGGGGAAAAGCACACAGAAGTGAAAAGATACATCGACAAGCATTTCGCAAGCGATCCAAAAATCGACGCAGCAAAGGTTGCGCTCGAGAAGAAGATTAAGATTTGCAATGATCACTTCAAAAAAATCCAGGGATCCGGCGAGCACATCATCAACACGCGCGTCGTACTTTCCGAGCGCCGCGAGGAGAAGGTCTTTGTCGGACCGGACCGGACGCTAAGCCAGACGATAACGGGCTGCCGCATGGTCGTCATGCCATTTGTCAAGGCAGAGGATGGCAGCGTGCGTTTCCATTTCGAGAGCTTCTTCCGCCCCGGTCTCGAGGTGGAAACGGTTATGGCAAAGAATCTCAAGCACGCACTCACGATGGCAAATAAAGTGCGCAATGCAGGAAAGATACGGCCCGGCAAATATACCGCACTCCTCAGCCCTCACGTGACAGGGCTTTTGGCGCACGAGTCGTTTGGCCATGGCATGGAAGCCGACACGATGTACAAGGACCGTGCACGGGCCCGTGACTATCTTGGCAGACGCATCGCGCCGCGCCATGTCGACATCATCGACAACCCTGCGTTTCCCGAGCGCAACGGCAGCATCTTCTTCGACGATGAGGGTATGATCGCAAAGCCGACGATGCTTGTTGAGAAGGGAATCGTCAAGCAGCCGATCACCGACATGACGCACGCAAAACTGCTTGGTGTTGCCCGGAGCGCAAACGGGCGGTGCGAAAGCTTCGACCATAAATCATACGCACGCATGACAAACACCTACTTTGGTGCAGGAAAGCACTCGGCAAAAAGGATGATCAAGAGCGTCAAGGATGGCATGTACCTGCACTATTCAATGGGCGGCATGGAGGACCCAAAAGGGTGGGGGGTGCAGATCCAGGGCATCGTCGCTGAGCGCATCAGGAGCGGAAAGCTCACCGGGGAGGTCTTCTACGAGGTCGGCCTATCGGGCTTTCTTCCCGACATCCTCTCGAACATTAAGGCCGTCAGCTTAGAATTCATGCTTGAGGGTGTTGGCATGTGCGGCAAGGGCCATAAGGAATGGGTGCGCGTCTCCGAAGGAGGCCCTTTCCTGAAGATAACAAAGGTCCCCCTCTCCTGATAAGAACTTATCTAAGAACTTATACTATGTCAAAAGGCGTCGCACACGAATACGAACAGTACGATGGCAAAGAAAAAAACAGAAAAAAAGGCAGCAGAAACCAAGCAAGTGATACATCCGGTCGCCGCACAAACGATGGCCCTCCTTCGGCAGGATAGAAGTCTTGCCGGCTGGAAGGTATCACAAACGACGCAGGAAACTTATCAGCTGCACGTGAGCAAGAAGGCAAGAATTGAAGATGCCATCGCGGGCATGCGCGATACCATCCAGGCGACCGTCTACGTCAGGACAAAACAGGGCCTTGGCGAGTCGTCATTCCTGCTCGCCACCACGAAAAAGGTGGACATGAAGAAGGCGATCCGTGAGGCAAAACTGCTTGCGTTACACGTCGAACAGGACGCGTTTGAGCTCCCAAAAGGCGGCAAGAACCAGCTTCCCATGGTAATCCTTGACGACGCCGAGCTTCTTGCGGCACGAAGAGATGGTAGGGTGAATGCGCTCCTGAACGCCACAAAAGAAGAGATCATCACAGAGTTCAAGCGATTGCAAGACGTCCGCCTCTCGTCGATGGAACTGCACGCAAGCTTCATAAGCCACCACCTCTGGACAAGCACACACATCGACATGAAGAGCACGGGAACGCGGGTGTACTTGGAGATGGTCATCACGGCCAAAAAAGGCAGGCGAGAACAGGAATACACGCCGTCGCTTGAAGTCCGGCGCCTTGCTGATCTTGACATCAAGAGGAACATCAAGGAGTGGACAGCGATCGCGCGTGATGTTGCCAAATCAAAGCGCCCAAAGCCATACCTCGGAGCCGTCGTCATCTCCAGCGACGCGCTTGTCGCTTTCTTCGCGCCACACCTGTCGGAAAACCCGCTTGTCACGCACGCATCTGCCAAACTCGCTCACATGGGCCTTTCCCGGTACAAGCAAAACGAGGATGTGGCAAAGGAGTATATTGACGGGGACCGCATCACGATCATCAGCAACCCTCTTCTCAACTACAACATCGGCTCGACACTCTACGACGAGGACGGCGTCCCTGCGCGCAAGCTCGCGCTCATCAAGGACGGGAGATTCAAGAGTTTCATCGCGCCCAAAAAGTATGCTGACTACCTCAAGATCAGCCCGTCCGGGCCGCTTGGTGCAATCGAAGTGCTGCCGGGAAGCGCATCCGAAAAGGAACTCCTCAAAGGGATGCACGGCGCAAAGGGGGTTTATGAGATCGTTTCATTCTCGTCGTTTGTGCCAAACGACATCTCCGGGGATTTTGCCGCAGAGATCCGTCTTGGATACTACCACAAGGATGGAAAGAAAATCCCGCTCAAAGGAGGCATGCTCTCCGGCAATCTCTTCGAGCTTGCAAGCCACTGGCTCCTCAGCAAGGAGACGATGCAAAAGCCAGGCTATGCCGGACCGACCGCGCTCTACCTTCCTGAAGCGAGCATATTCTAAGACATCTCCTTACCACGCTATTCGACAAAACATTTATTAACCTTCAAAAGAGTCTCTTAATAAGAGAGGTGAACCTTTTCATGGTCGCGACATATAAGAATTTCATCGGTGGGTGGTGGGTTTCTTCTGCGACAAAAAAGACGTTCACCAGCGTGAGTCCCACGACGAATCGCGTGCTTGGCAGGTTTCAGCAAAGCGACAAGCGCGACGTCGACCACGCGGTCGCCGCGGCAAAGAAAGCGTTTCCCGCATGGAGCGCATATCCTGCGCCACGGCGCGCAGAGATCCTCTTTAATGTCGTCGACATGCTCAAGAAGGACAAGGACCGCCTTGGCCGCCTTGTCACAACAGAGATGGGCAAGGTGCTCGCCGAGGGCCTTGGCGACGTGCAGGAGGCGATCGACTGCGGAGAATACATGGCCGGTGAAGGGCGCCGTCTCTTTGGACATACAACGACAAGCGAGCTTCCCGACAAGTTCGCGATGACTGTACGTCGGCCGCTTGGCGTCGTGAGCCTCATTGCGCCATGGAACTTTCCAATTGCAATCCCTGCCTGGAAGATATTTCCTGCGCTCATCTGCGGGAACACCGTCGTGTTCAAGCCCGCAAGCGACACGCCGCTTTGCGCAATTGAATTTGTCAAGCTCTTCGAGAAGGCAGGCCTGCCGCCAGGCGTACTCAACCTCGTGACCGGCACAGGATCGGACGTTGGCGAGCCGATGATCGACCACCCCGACGTGCGCGGCGTCTCCTTCACCGGCTCAAAGAATGTCGGCAAACTCGTCGCGCAGAAGGTCGGATTGCGCAAGGTCGGCCTTGAGCTTGGCAGCAAGAACCCGATCATCATCCTGGACGACGCAGACCTTCATCTCGCGCTTGACGGCGTCGTCTGGGGAGGATTTGGCACGACCGGCCAGCGCTGCACCGCCGCATCCCGCATCATCATCCAAAACGGCGTGCACGACACGTTCGTCAAGATGCTTGTTGCAAGGACAAGGAAGCTCCGCCTTGGCGACGGACTCAGCAAGCAGACCGATGTCGGACCGCTCATCAACAAACAGGCAGTGGAGAAGTCAGCACGATACGTCGAGATAGGAAAGAGGGAAGGAGCAACGCTGCTCTGCGGGGGCAAGCCGGCCAGAGTACAAGGGCTTTCCGGATTCTTTTTTGAGCCGACGATCTTTGTGGACGTCAAACCGTCCATGACCATCGCCAAGGAAGAGATCTTCGGACCAGTCCTATCCATCATCAAGGTCAAGGACCTCAACGAGGCGATCCATATCGCAAACGATGTTGACTATGGCCTCTCCTCAGCGATTTACACAAAGGACGTCAATTTTGCATTCAAGGCGATCGAGGGACTTGACACGGGGATCACGTACATCAATTCAAGCACGATCGGGGCGGAAGTCCACCTGCCGTTTGGCGGGACCAAGGGGAGCGGAAACGGCACGCGGGAGGCGGGCATCGAAGGCATCCACGAGTTTAGCGAGGTCAAGACGGTCTACGTCGACTACTCGGGAAAGCTGCAGAAGGCGCAGATCGACATCGTGCCGATGAAAAAGAAGTAGGCCCTGCCAACCAGCAACAGCAAAAAGGAAGACGCATGCACAAGAGAACAAAAAAAAGCATTGGCCGCAACGTGAGAAAAGCAAAGCGAACGGCAAAGAAAAGGACGGGCAGGAAAGAGGGACAAGACAAGAAGCAGGCGTCCAGCTTTGCGTTCCTCAAGGAGCTTTGCGACGCGTTCGCCCCAAGCGGACATGAGATGGCCGTCCGCGCAATCATCCAGAACAAGATCAAGCCATATGTCGATGAGGTATATGTTGACAAGCTTGGCAATCTCTTCGCGCACAAGAAGGGCAAGGGGGAGAAAGTCATGCTTGCCGCGCATCTTGATGAGATCGCCGTCATGGTCAAGTCCATCGACAAGGACGGAGCGCTTCGCATCAGCCCCGTCGGCGGCATCGAGGTCGCCTCGCTCATCGGCAACCGTGTCTCCATCCTCGACACGAAGTGCAAAGAGATCTGCAATGGTGTCATCACGTTTGAGGAGCTTCATGAGGCGACCGAGATCCTCAAGCTTCCGCAGATGGAAGACCTCTACATTGACATGGGCCTTGACGCAAATGAGGTCCGCCGGCGGGGCATCACGATCGGGTCGTACGCAGTCCCCCGCGGAGGGCTTATCAGACTTGGAAAGGAGGACATCATCTGCGGAAAGGCGCTCGATAACCGCATCGGCTGCTTCATCCTCATCGAGCTTGCAAGGCGGCTTGCAACGACGGACCAGAACATCTTCTACGTCTTCACTGTCCAGGAAGAGATCGGCCTTTACGGGGCAAAGACGAGCCTGTACCGTACCGACCCGGACTGGGGCATCGCCGTCGACGTGACAAATGCCGAGGACAGCTACGAGAAGAAAATCAGCGTAGGCAAAGGACCTGTCGTGCTCATCAAGGACGCCGAGATCATCACGAACACCTGCATCGACGACTGGCTTTGCGGCATTGGCAAGAAAAAGAATATCCCGATCCAGCTCCAGGTCGATGAATATGGCACGACCGATGCGACGCGCATCAAGATGCACAAGGAAGGCGTGCCGACTAGCATCGTATCTATCGCTGTTCGCAACCTGCACAGCACGGTCGGTATCGCAAGCCTCAAGGACATCGAGCGGGCCATCGACCTTCTGTACCATCTTCTCAAGAACCCGCCAAAAGTGTGCATCGTATGACCTTCGCGCAGGGTTTCCGGTGTGTGAGGTGCACAAAGGATTTCTCGACAGACCGTGTCATCTTTGAGTGCGCGGAGTGTGGCGGCCCGCTTGATATTGAATATGATTACCGCCTCGTGCGCCGGCAGATCATGCCCTCACCGTTTCGACGCGAGCCGGTATCCCATTGGAAATACGCGCCGTTCTATCCTATCAATGACCTCTTCTCGGTCGTGTCGCTTGCGGAGGGCGGAACCCCTCTTCTTGCATCAAAAAAGAAGGACGACCTCTTGTTCAAGTGTGAGGGGATGAATCCCACCGGCTCGTTCAAGGACCGCGGCAGCACCGTCGAGATCAGCAAGGCCGTCGAGCTTGGTATCAAGGAGGTCGCCGTCGCGACGACGGGCAACATGGGCGCAAGCGTCGCGACATACGCAGCACGGGCAGGCATCAGGGCACAGGTGTTCGTGCCACGGTTCGCAGCAGGGCAAAAGCTTGCGCAGATCAAAGCGACGGGTGGTCATGTACACGTCGCCGGCGTGACATACGAGGACGCGCATCGCAAGATCCGGGAATTGCGCAAGAAAAGGCATATCTACCTCTGCGGTGATTATGCATATCGCGGCGAAGGACAGAAGAGCGTGGCGTTTGAGATCATCGATCAACTCGGCTGGAAGCCACCGCACAATATCATCGTGCCTGTCGGGAACGCCACGCTCCTTTCCGCGACATTCAAGGCATGCCACGAGCTCAAGAAGGTCGGGCTCGTCGACCGCGTCCCGACGATCATCGGCGTCGAGGCGTCCGGCTGCGATCCGCTTGTGCGCGCATGGGAGCGCGGCGCATGCCGCATAACGCCAAAAAAAAACGCCAAGACCATAGCGACAGCGATTTTGTGCGGGGATCCCGTCGATGCGCCAAAGGCGCTTCACTGGCTTGCCAAGCACAAAGGGAAGATGGTATCCGTGACGGATAAGCAGATCCTTGCCGCAAAGCGTGAGCTTGGGCGGCAGGGGTTCTACGTCGAACCATCAGGAGCCGTCGCGTACGCTGGATGGAAAAAGATCAAGCCAAAGGGCAGCACGGTTGTCGTGCTCACCGGGCATGGATTGAAAAGCTCTCTAAAATAGCAATGAAATGGGATAAAGAGAATAAAAGAATTCATTGGTTATAACGCTTGCTTACCTTCTGGGAGAATGCATCCCAGCACGCATCGGAAACGAATTCTCTTGCATCGGCAAGCACGTCCTCAAGCGATGGTCTTGGAGGTTGCGCCGCTTCCCGGTACGGACCGTCGTTTTTTTGCGCGGCGCGCGTGAGCGCGCCTTTCATTCCTGCGGCGCCTCCGGCGCTACTACCCCGACCAGCCGGCCGCCGTCGTAGTAGCCGAGGTGGAGGCCGTACGCGACGCCGCCGCCGTAGTAGCCGCCAACTGACCTCGCACACAAAAGCCGCAAACCGGGATTTGGGGACACCCACAAACCCATGCGATTCTTCATACTTCCGCCCCTGCGTTCCTGGACAAGGCTTAAGTGATCACGGACAAGCTCTGCATCGCCCTCCGCGATATAATTCCAGAAGCCTTCCCTCACCACCTGCTCATCAAAAGGGGAACTGCGAAGGTTACTCACCGCATCAGATGGGATAACAAACGCATTCTCCTTTATCTCCTGATACGCATCAGCACCAACCAGCAATGAGCCGTCTTGAAGCCTGCTCTCCGGATTGAGACCATGAATCAGTTCTTTCACAAGAGGGTCAGAATACAGTCCGACAAGAACTTCTCCACTAGAATCGCTAATGACGGCACAGGCCGTATCGACATAATTATCTTGCAACAATTTTCGATCATGCACATTCTCCCCATGCACCCGCTCATACAACAACTGCTTTAGCGTCATCGGCACGCGCGGAACATCAACCACATCGCCTGCCTCATCCTCGCCGGAGAGAAGCAACAGCATCTGATCAATATTCCTCCCATAAAACGACCGAAACCTGCGTGGAACATCCACCATCAATCCCTGAAACTGCAAATCGCTCATTGTTGTTGCCTCCATTGGAAGATTGGCGGAAACCCCCTATATAAAAGATTTGTTTTAACTACCACATAGGGGCTACAAAACGAAACCTTTATATATGAGTAATACCAGTCTTCCGATACATTTAACTATATTCCGGCCCGGCGTGATACCATGATCTTTTCGCAGCATACATGGACGATTGAAGAGGAGGATGCCCAAGGTATCGACAGTCTGACCTCTGATGGGGCATTTGTCCGCCTCGCCAAGGTGCACGGCTTCTCAAAGATGCGCGGAAAGCACCAAAAGCCTGAATGTGTCGGGCAGGATCCGCGCGTCATCGACTCCTTTCGCGTCCTTGACGAAGACGGCGATGAGATCGAAAGCGACGACGAGCTTCGCCGCACGATGGCTCACAAGATCCGATCGCAGAATATCCTTCACTCCCCTTTTGGCCAGCCAAACAAGTATGCTATTCCCAACGATGCACCGGCGCAAAGCGCCACGACCCGCACGGACTGGGAGAAGGCCAATGTCGATGTCATCTGCCCGGACTGCGCGGCGCTCTCGACTGCGCGCTTAATCGAAATGGCGCAAGGGCCGGAAGCAGCCGAAGAGTTCATGCGCGGCGTCATGAGTGAGGCTGGAGGTTCCGAATCCAGATATTCAAGCTCGTCCATTCTTTCCTATGGAGCATCAAAGCTTGGATCAGAAGCATCGTACAAGGCGGCAGGATCCGGTACGGGCGCAAGCTACGACTTCTCGATCCAGTATTGACCCTGTCGAATCATGTGAAGAACATGCCAAAATTCACGATCATTCACGACGTGCAAGGCTGCATCGGCTGCGGCGCTTGCGAAGCCGTCTGCCCGGACAACTGGACGATGAAGGAGATCGACGGCGAGGTCAAGGCGGTCGCCAAGAAAACAGAGATCGACGACCATGAGTTCACACAGAACAAGGAGGCCGCCGATTCCTGCCCGGTCAACGTGATCCACCTGCACGATAAAGAGAACGGAAATAAGGCGTGATTCTGACATGGAACAAAAAAACATCCCCTACCAAAAGCACATTCTTGTATGCACCAATGAGCGTGTGCAGGGTGCATGCTGC
>CAZRZZ010000029.1:0-12718 GCA_964604755.1 uncultured Methanosarcinales archaeon
CCCTTGAATGCTTTGTTTTAGAGGAGATTTCATATTTAAATGTTTCGACTCGCCACTATTCAGGAGTATTGAATTTTATAAATTTCGTTCAGCGTGAACGCTTTTCCTCACACCGTATTGTCGCAAGCCCGGCAACTTTATATAATCTACCGCCCGTCGCCGAGCTATGGATATCCGATCCCGCATAGCCCTTGTTGAGGAGGTTGGGGAAGAGATCATCACGCACGAGGACCTTGTGCAGCTCTTCGAGACGAAATCGACTCCAGTCGCGTATGATGGATTTGAGCCTTCTGGAAAGCTGCACATTGCGCAGGGCATCATGCGCGCAATCAATGTCAACAAGATGCTCAGGGCCGGCTGCCGATTCAAGATGTGGGTCGCTGACTGGTTTGGCTGGATGAACAACAAGATGGGCGGCGATCTTGAGAAGATCCGTACCGTCGGAGAATATCAGATCGAGGTATGGAAAGCATGCGGGATGGACACGGATGGCGTCGAGTTCCTCTGGGCAAGGGACGTCATGGCCGACGATGAGTATTGGAAGAAGGTCATCCAGATCGCAAGGCACAGCACGCTTCAGCGCATCATCCGATGCGGCCAGATCATGGGCCGCAGCGAAAACGAGGTGCTCAGCGCGGCGCAGATCTTCTATCCGTGCATGCAGTGTGCAGACATATTCCATCTCGAAGCGGACATCGCTCAGCTTGGCATGGACCAGCGGAAAGTCAATGTGCTCGCGCGCGAAATCGGCCCGAAAATCGGATTTTCTAAGCCCGTCATTGTGAGCCATCACATGCTCATGGGACTTGGCCAGCCCCCGGAGGGGCCTGACTCCATAGATCGCAAGATCGAGATGAAGATGTCCAAGTCGGTTCCCGGATCCGCGATTTTTATGACCGACAGCAAGGACGAGATCGAGCGAAAGATAAAGAAAGCGTACTGTCCGGAGAAACAGACGCATGACAACCCTATTCTGGATTATGCGCGCTATCTTATTTTCGAGCGCAACGACTCGATGGAGATCAAGCGTCCGGCGAAGTTCGGCGGTGACCTTCTCTTTGAGGAGTATGCCCATCTTGAAGAGGCGTTCCGCAAGGGTGAACTGCACCCGCTTGACCTCAAGAAAGCAACAGCTGGCTACATTGATGAGATGATTGCACCCGTGCGCAAGCATTTTGAGTCAGGAAAAGCAAAAAAGCTTCTCGAACGCATCAACGGCTTTGATATCACTAGGTGACTAAAGGAGGGAAAGAAAAGAAAAAGTTTACCGCCGTCGCCGCTTTGCCGCTCTTTTTCTGGATGGCCTGCGTCTCGATGCATGCTTCCTAGCCGCTTTGTGCTTTGCCACCTTTCTCTTGCGGCCGCCGCGGTTCATCTTCACACGGGAAACGTCTCCCTGTTTGTCAATGAAGTACAGGTAGCCTTCCTCACGCCGGACACCGGTGCGGGCAATGACCTCTTTTTGCTGGCGCCCACCTCTTCCGCCGCCGCGCACCATTCTTGCACGTGCCACGTTCCCGCTCTTGTCGAGAAAATACAGGTATCCCTTCTGGCGTCTCACACCCGCCTTCGCAACTTTCTGTGCCATATTCGTTTACCTCTCTCTTGTTTTGTTGAGTAGGTGCGAAAGAATGATGCACCCCTTTCTTTTTACAATACCAAAAAAAGTATATAAATCTTTCTCTTTTCTGTCGTCGAGAAACATCTCCTATCGATGAGATTTGCTTTGTGGTGTCAGAAATCGCAGTGCTCGCCACGTTCGTCTGAAAATAAATACCAGTTTGCTGCTCGAAGCGAAAACGATATCCCAAAAAGAGGTATACCCCATTCTCAGAAGGAATACCAAAGAAGACACGGTGGGATGCGATGCAAGAATGGAGGGACTGCAACCTACCATGGTGTGCTCACATCTGCGATGAATCGCAACTTTTATATACCTTCCATGCCAAAGATATGCTATGACGACGAAGGAGAGCGATATTCTTGGCAAGGTCATGACGCACTACACCGTCGATGTGAGCAGTCTCGAGGAGGAGAACCGCATCCTCAAGGAGACCATCGCGAACCTCAAGGAAGAGCTCAACAAGTTCAACCGAACCCCTCTTCTCGTCGCAGCAATCCGAGAGCTTGTCGGAAACAACGCGCTCTTGCGTCTCAATAATGGCAACGAGTTCTTTGTCGACGTGAGCGCCAAATGCCGCGACCTGCGGGCAGGAGATACGGTGCTTGTCGAGCAGAAGAACCTCACCGTTCTCAAGAAAATCGACTCAAACAAGCGCTTTAACGTTGAGCAATTCATCATCATCGACAAGCCAAACGTTGCGTGGTCTCAGGTTGGCGGCCTTGAGCGCCAAGCCGAAGAAATCCGCGAAGTCGTCGAACTGCCCCTCAAGAAACCTCAGCTTTTCGAGCAAGTCGGTATCCAGCCACCAAAAGGAATCCTGCTTTACGGCCCCCCTGGCACGGGCAAGACCCTTCTTGCCAAGGCGGTGGCGACAGCGACAAACTCCACATTCATCGAGATTGTCGGCTCTGAACTTGTCCAAAAGTTCATCGGCGAGGGCTCGAAACTCGTGAAGGAGGTTTTCGAGCTCGCCCGCGAGCGCGCGCCAGCAATCATCTTCATCGATGAGATGGATGCGATCGCAAGCCAGCGTGTTGAGATCGGGACAAGCGGCGAGCGCGAGGTACAGCGTACCTTCATGCAGCTGCTCGCCGAAATCGATGGCTTCAAGCCGCTTGGCAACATCAAGATCATCGGCTGCACGAACCGCAAGGATATCCTTGACCCTGCAATCGTGCGGCCAGGCCGCCTTGACCGACTTATCCATGTGCCGCATCCCGACCGGGCAGGGATCAAGGAGATTTTCAAGATCCATACTAAAAGGATGACGCTCGATTCGCGCATCAAGGAGGAGGCTATATGCAAAAAACTTGAAGGGCTCTCCGGCGCGGAGATCCGTGCGGTGTGTACCGAAGCGGGGTATTTTGCAATCAGGAAGAACCGCGTGCGCGTCCTCGAGAGGGATTTTCTCTCGGCAATCGACAAGGTCAAAAAGACCGAAGAGACCGAAGGCGGGGACTATTTGAACATGTTCGGGTAGGCCTTGCCGGTAAGTTTTGCCATCAGTGCTTTTTGTGCTTTTTTCTTCATCGAATCAGCGGCCAAGAACGGGCCGGGATGTGCACACGCACTCTGCAGTTACTTCCGATCATCATCGGCCTTGCGGCCTCATCGGGTGTTCACGTCGTCATCGTGCATGCTGTGCTCCCGGGAGCAGGAACTCAGTTTCACAGATTTTGGATCGGTATATAAGCCTATGGGGTATCTTTATATACCGGTGCCGGAATTTCCGACGCGATGGCATCCGCATTCAACGAGCACACAGCGCTGAAGTACATTCAGTTTGAAGATATCTACCGGCGCGGTGCACGGGAGCTTGCGGGATTCATCCCAAAAACGGATTTTCCCCTTCTTGACTTGTGCTGCGGCACGGGATTTAGCACGCGTGAGCTTGCGGAGCGTCGTCTGGAAGGAACGAGCCCTATCGACGCCGTGGATTCCTCGTCCGCGCAGCTTGCCATCGCACGCGCTCTTTTTGGCCTCGATGTTCTTGGCGATGATGCAGATCAGAGACTCCACGATGTCAGCAGTCAATACAGTATGTTTGGCGATATCGCGTTCTATGAGCATGATGTGCGGAACCTCTTGACACTCTTTGAAGAGAGGCGTTTTTCCGGCGCGATCTGCAACCAAGGCCTGCATTGGGTGCTCAGCGATGAGGAAAAGAAGCAGCATGGCATCGTCGAGGACAATGCAGCGGCGTTCTTCTCCAGTCTTTCCGATGTCGTCCGAAAAGACGGCATCGTCGTACTCAATTCAAGCGGCGCGCAGGTCCGCTTCGAAGGGCAGGCACTTCCGTACGGGACGCGTATGCGTGATGCGCATTTCGTCTCGCATCCTCTCTTTCTTGCGTATCAGGACATCCTCAGCGGTATGATCGCCAAGGAGTTTCACGTCACAGAAGAGAGCGTCCCAGATATCATGCGCGACATGATGGCCGTTGAGGATATCACCGTACTGCTCGAGGACCATTTCTTCGAACCCGTTTTTCCCAAAGACAATAAGGTGCATTATCAGATAGAGCAGCGGAGCGCAGAAGATTTTGATCGTATTGTCCTTGGGGCCTACTCGATGCGCGACTTCAACTCATCGGCCCGCATGCAGATTCCTGATGATGAAAAGGAGCGCCTCGTCCAGCGTGCATACGAGACGGCAAAGAGCTGCATGCCGGATATCCTCAAGACGCGGCCGGCGTACGAGATCATGCCAATCTGGGTCTATCGCAATACTGTCTAGAGCACCTGCACGTCCACGCATATCCGCCATTGCCTTGGCGCGTTGCTTCCGCACCGTGTCCAGGAGATGATGCGGTAAGGCCTTTTTCTCTTCCTGCAGGCCAGGTCGATCTTCTCAATCGCAGCGGCGGGGATTCCCTCTTCATGCAGGAAATCATAGAAGTGGATAAACCCACCCGTCTTGGTTGCGCAAAGCGCGACGTCAAGAAAATCCTCTGCGCTTTTTGGCAGCGGCATGAGAACCCGATCGAACCTCTTTTTTTGGGCCGGAACAACCTTGCGCACATCGCCCAGTATCAGCGTGACGTTCGTGATCTTATTGCGCGTGATATTTTCCTTTGCGAATGCATGCCCTTCTTCATTGAGCTCCACGCCGACGATGTGTTTTGCAGGACTGTTTTTTGAAAGAACGCAGGGGTAGGGTGCGCAGCCGGAAAACATCACGAGCACGTCCTCATCTTGCGCGATAAGCTTTGCGATACGAAGGCGTTCTGTCCCAAGGCGCACGGAAAAATACACCTTCTCGATATCAAGCGCAAGCTCGCATCCGCTCTCTTTGTGCACTGTGGTTGTTGTCTTCTCTCCGGCAAGGTGCTCGACGGTGCGCAAGCGAAGCTCCCCTTCGTGTGCCCCTCCTTTCTTGACGACGGTCTTGATGTTCCTGTGCAGATCCAAAAGCGCTTTGGCGATGAGTTTCTCCTTCTTCTCAAGTTCTGGCGGGATCTCAAGGATCGCGATCGATCCGACCGTATCGAATGCGGCCTTCAGGTGCGCAAGCTCCTTGCGGGTCAGTTTTTTGAGAAGCGCATCGCGGAGTCTCATGCGCTCACCAGGAAGAATTCTCCAAGCCCCTTTTGCTTTTGCTTCTCCTGGCTCTGCTGCAGCCGAAGAAGTGCGCTCTGTACTCTCTCTTGAGAGAAGTCGTGGTCGTCGCAGAGGAGCTTGATGACCCTATCATCACGGATACTATCACAGCGCAGCTCGTAACTTGTTGTCGTCGGGATGTGCTTGATCGTCCTGTGGATCTCTTGCCATTCGAGTTCTTTATTATCCCATCCGGCTTCGTCAAAGGCCGCAGCAAGGTTATCCCCATGTTTTTTGACAAGCGTGAGCGCCTTTTTTGGGCCGATGCCGTGCACGCCGCCGACGTTGAAGTCCGTGCCGACAAGGATTCCAATCGCGATGAGCTGATCCTGGTTTATCTTAAGGCGCGAAAGGTTTTCTGCAAGATCGAAAAGCTCTGGCTTGACCGTCTGATAACCAAGCTTGCCGGGAAGTTTTCGACGCTCGGAAAGTGATAAGTTTCGCACAAGGCGCGGCACGCCAAAGAGGAGGCAGTCAAGATCCTGGCTGACTTCTGCCCATGCGTCGCCGCGCCGGACCATGTATGCTGCCTGCGCTTCGCCTTCGCTTGGGGCATCGACGATTGGCAGGCCAAGCGCGGCGATGAGTTTTTTTGCCTCGTCGACCATGTCTGGCGTGAGCCGGGAGGTGCGGGATGCGTATTTTTTCATCGCCTCAAAGTCCTGGCGTTCTTTTGCGATCTCGTATTCCTGCTCTGCCTCTGTCTTGAGCGCGCGGCGCCGGTCAATCTCTTTTCGCTTCAGTTCAGGTGGTTTTCCATCAAAGACGAACGTGAGCTTGATCCCCTTTTGCATGAGGTTTGTCGTGCGGCTAAAGAGTCCGATGAGGTGGCTTGTCACGTTTCCTTTCGAATCCTTGAGGGGGCTTCCGTCCGGTGTCCGGATCGTGCTTAAAAACTGATACAGCATATTGTGAGTATCGACGGCGAGTGTCTTGTGCTGGAGCGCATCATAGCCGATCTCTTTTGCCTGCAAGATCTCTTTGATTTTTGTTCCCATCCTTGCTCTCCTCTGGCTTCATACCTCTCGTAGGATGACCGTGCGGTATTCGCTTGCGGCGGCCTCTTTTGCCTTCTTTGTCAGCTCACCAGCGTAGAGGAAGAGGATTGGCAGTCTTCGCTTCTGGCCAGCAAGATACGCTTTTGCCATGTCATCGTCATCGCATCTTTTCTTGTTCTTTGCCTTGCAGAAGTAGGGGATAAGACCGACGTTTGTCGGCAGGTGGACGAGGAACTCGATGTCGGCCCCCATGCGCACGATGTTTGTCGACTCGATTTTGATGTTGTTCTTTTCGAAGTACGCAAGCACCCGCTCGTAGAACGCATCGCAGATATGTTCAGGCCTGACATCTTGCGCACCACCATGATTTTCTTTGGTCCAATCTTTTCTCTTGTCTTCTTCTCTGCGCTGCGGCTTTGGTTCAGTCGCATCCTTTGTAGGCGCTGGTCTTGGTTTGCGCTTTGCCGGCGGGCCCTGCGGGATGTTCCTCTTCGGCGGTGGAGATGGTGCATCTTCACTATTGATGGCTTCGATATGCGTCGTACCCGTCACGTCGACGGTGATCGCCTGCTCTTTTGGCATAGGGCCATTTGCTGGTTGGAGGCCATCTTCCTTTGGTGGTTCGCCGACAGCTTTTTCCTCTTCTTTGCCGACCCCAAGCTTCTCCATGATTTTCCTCTCCGCATCTTGGTTTGGCAGAAGGTACCACTTCCAGAAGATGTGCCTCTCTCCGCCGGCATTCACATCGAGCGGGACGGCAAAATCCGGGATGCTCCGGAGCGCGATGCGGAAAAGCGCGTCCTGCTCGCTATCGAGCAGGACTCCCTCTTGTTTGAGACTATCATACGCGCGATGGTCCTTCTCGCTAAGCTTGTCAGCGAATCCCGTAAGCTTCGGTTCCTGCCCGGGGATGTAATACAGGGGGGATCCACCGACCTTAAGTTTGGTCAAGCGCAAGATATGTTTGTCGCAAAGCTCGCCAAGCATTGCGGAGGCAAAGAGCACGTTCACGCCAAGCTCTTTGTTGATTTGCGACGGGAGAAGGGGGCCTTTCTGCCGGACGATGCTGAGTATCCTGTTCTGATTGTCCATCATCTTTACCGTATCCCACGAATTTATATAATTTGCCGGGTTACGGTCTCAACCAGCGGATCTCATAGTACGTCACGTCGCCTTCGTCGTCGACGATGCCGACCATGAGCTTCTTTTTTGTGCTGTGGGCGACGCGGTTTTTTGCAGAAAACTCTTGCCAGGTGAGCGTCGACCCTTCGTGTACAGGATATACCACCCATTTTGCATGGTTCTCACCTGGCTTGACGCCACGGTCATAGACGCGAAAATCCGCACCGAACTTGAGTGCCGTCTTGACGATGTACCCTCGGGAACGGAGGTCAGCAAAGACACGGTAGCGCACCCAGAAGTTTTGCTCTATCTTTCTTGCCTTGTTGATAAACTTCTCTTCGGCAAGCTTTCGCCCACTTTTTGTCTTGACGACGAGGCGTTCCTTCTCGATGAGATAAAGCGACTCAAGGAGCGAGAGCTGTACGCGTCCTTTCCTGATCATGCCAAAGCGGCTTTGGCTATAGAGCTCTCGCGCAGCATCGCTGTCTTCGGTGAGGACATGCTCATCCTCGAAGACGGCACTTACGACCGGTCTTCCCATCGATGCATCCTCCGCTGCGTCGTGCTCTTCATGATCGAAATGGAGGCGGTGCTGGGATTTGAACCCAGAATCATCGCTCTGCAGGCGAGTGCCTTACCGGATTTGGCCACACCGCCCCCGCTATTGTTTAGCAACGACACCGGCTTTATAAAGATATCGACGTGCGCCTCAGAAAACTTTTATAAAGACACCTCTCGCTGTGCTTGTGCATGGACCCGTAGCCTAGCCTGGATAAGGCACCAGCCTTCTAAGCTGGGGATCGAGGGTTCAAATCCCTCCGGGTCCGTTTATCATTTATGCTGGGCTTGCGATAACTAAGGAAGCCATGTCTTCTCGTCTTTGAGCTTTGCCGGCAGATACTTTTCGATGACATAATTCAACCCGTGTGTCGCGAATGCCTGCTGCTCGACACGTTTCTTGAGCGCGACCATCTGTTTGAGCGCCTTTTGCCATTCCTTGTAGTGCTGCACAAACGGATCATTCTTGAACCCATCATTGATGCGCTTCACGTCGATGTCCTTGAGTGCATGCGTCGGCAGATTATAGTCAGCGATATCCTGCGGCGTGACGCCGATAAATTTTGCCGATGGGACGCAGAAGAACTTGTTGATGTGCGCGGCGTTTCCCGAGCCGACCTTGAGCGTGCGATAGATGTTCAAGTACCCGTATGGATCACCGTCCGTGAACACATAGATTGGAAGATTTTGCTCGTCAGCAAGCTTGCGGATGAATCGTCGCGTCGCCCTTGACGGGACACCCTTCATCGAGATGAGGATGCAATTCGCAGCCCTCCAGTATTTATGTTTGACGAGGCGCTGAAACATACCTGCTGTTTCGATAGCAAGGACAAACTTTGCCTCCGTTTCGAAGCGAAGCTCCTCGACCTGGTTTGGGATGTTATACGCTCCGGTTGCGAATTTTGTGCAATCTACCCGGATATCCTTGCCTGTTTCCGGATCCTTGTCGATGATTGTGAGCTGGCCGGCGATCGCACCGCCGTCCTCTTCGGGGATGAAGCCAAGCTGCTCGCGCTGTACGCGAAGCATGCCTTCGACATCGTCCATGACCGCATCGGATTCGGGCTGCTCGTTAAACTTCGCGTCCCCCCAATTTTTCGAGACATAATAAACCTCTCTTTTGGTCATAATGTCATCTGTTTCGATGACTTTCTTGGACTCGTTCATCAAAAGAAGGGTCTGCGCGAACGTCTTGACCGTCGATGCGGCGAGCGTGCGCCCCTTACTTTTTCCGACGAGCTCGAAATATCCTTTTTTCGGGTCGTATTTGACGTTGGAGAGCGACCGAAGCGGCATCTCCAGGGTTGGTGCCTTCCTTTTCTTGATTTTTTCGTGAACATCCTTTGCGATCTCAAGGATGGCCCCGGTCGCCGTTTGTTCATCTGTCTTTTTTGTCATGGGAATCACATATCGGGTCTTTCTGTTTTTCTGATTTTTGATACTCAAATTATGGTGTCGTGTCCGCGTCTTCATCGGATTCCGCGCCATCTCCAGCGCTTCCGTGCTCTTCTTCTGATCCGATTTTTGCGAACTCTTCGTCGTATTCGATGTTCTCGGCTTTGATCTCCTTGAGCTGTCCACGCCTTCTCTCAAGAATCTCTTTGAGATCTTTCTGGAGCTCCTCGATGTCTGCTGCCTTGAGGTTGAGGAGCTCTTTGAGAGCCCCTGCAACATGGGGGATGTAGCGCTCGATGTAGCTGCGCTTTTTGAGCTCGTCCGTGTAGCGGGCCTTCCTTGCAGTATATCGGGAGAGCATTCTTCCGGCTTCCTGGATTGCAAGTTTGATCTCCCGGAGAATCTCCGGATAGTGGGCCAAAGCCTCTTTGGCTTCGCTTGTGAACGGGACCCACACGCTTGCCATATGCACGACGACGGCCGCCGGTCCGGCGGGGATGGAGTCCCTGCTCTGTTGCAGGCCGTATGGTTTCCAGTTTGTGTCCTGGATTGCTTTGGTGATCGCACACGCCCCCTGCTGGTACTGAAGGGGAACACGGTTTGCAAAGCGCATGATACGCACGCTGTCGTCAGCTAAAAGTTCTCCCCCATATGCGATTGCGCATTCGATGATGAACGGGTTTCCGCGGTATACGGCCGGGCTTCGGCTCACTGCGCAGTAAAACTCCGCATTGATCTCCTTTTTGAGCCCCTTCTCGAGCGCGTCTGTGCCGATCGGCGCAAGGCAGTCCGTCGGAGGCGCCACGATCTTGACCTCCTGGATCGCTTTGGCGAGACGCTCTGCCTGGTCACGGGTGATCTCTTCTGGTTTGAAGTTTGGCGGGATCTTGGCATGTTCGCAGATCTCCTTTGCTGTGCCAGGCCCAATGCGGCTAAATTCGGTCGTGAAAAAGGACTGTAGTGTGCGGGACTCGGTGGCGTGCATCATCTTGATGAGTCGGCCAAGCTCCACGCCGTGCGGATGGGGTTTGATCTCTTTTGGTTCAGCAGGAAGCTCCTCGATGGCGCGGGGAAATATGATCTGTTCTGCCTTTGGATTTGTGTAAATGATTGTTGCATGCGGGTTGACGATGGCTGTCTGCTTGAGGTAGGCGTCGACAGATTGGGACCCCTTGATGTAAGTGCCTTCAAGGTCGAGCTCGATTCTTGTGCCGCTGTCCTTTTTCCATTCCCTCTCCTCTTCTTTTTGGATGACTGGCCTGTTTGTCTGCGTGTCGATTTGGAGCTCGCAGTAATAGGCGGGCTTGCTTGGATGGATTTTAGAAAGGATGCGGATTGGGCGACCTGTCGTGAGTTGGCCATAGAGGGCGGCGGCGCTGATACCTATACCCTGCTGTCCGCGCGTCTGCTTGAGCGAGTGGAATTTGCTTCCATAAAGGAGTTTGGCAAAGATGTTGGGGACCTGGCGCTTGACGATGCCGGGGCCATTATCCTCGATGATCACGCGGAACCGATCCTGCTGCATATCGATGAGCTCGACAGAGACCTCTGGTAGAATTTGAGCCTCTTCGCAGGCGTCAAGAGCATTGTCAACCGCTTCTTTGACCGCTGTCAGAAGTGCCTTGCGCTTGTTGTCAAAGCCAAGCAGGTGGCGGTTCTTTTCGAAGAACTCAGCGACGGAGATTTCGCGTTGCTTCTTGGCAAGCTCCTCTGCCTTGATCACTTGCTTCTCTGGTGGGCTCTTGGAGCCGGAGAGGGTGGTCTGTGCGATTCAACTCACCTCGAGAACTGTCATCCGTGCTTTTGTCGTGCTTTGTTTTTATATTTTTTGCGGCGTGCGTGCCTGGCTATGAGCTTTGGCTTTCTTTTTGCGTTGACTTCTGTGCCTGCTTGCGCTGTCTTCCTTGAAGAGATTGGGGTTGGCCGCTTCGTCGGCGAGGCGCACCTCCCGATTGCGTCGTCGAAGCTCGGTCCCTTTCTTTTCAAGCCAGCGGTATACGGACGCGTGCGGCGCTCCGGCCAGCAGCCGCTCGATTGCGCGTCTTGCGGTCTGCACGTTCTCGATCTCGCCGATGATGCTGACAGTCTTGCCATACACGCAGATGCTCGTTTCCGTCAGGTCCTCGATGATTCGGCGGGTGCTACCATCCTGTCCAATGATACGCCCCTTAATCCGCAGCATCTTATTCTTGCTTTTGCCAAGGGATTCCTGCAAGGAGATGATTTCAAGCGCAATGTCCTGTTTTCCAAGGCGCATGGCGATATCGGGATTGAATCCGCGGCCGATGGCTTTGACGATTTCTTGGGCAGTGAGCATGCCAAGGCCGTCTTCTCCAACGATGCGCACATCGCCCTCCTTGCTGTCAATCTCAAGTCTTGTGTGCGTGGTATCCTCGATTTGTCTCTTGATCTTCGCCCCGACGCCAATGAGTGCGCCGACACGTTCTTTTGGGATTTTGAGTTCGTAAGAGTATTCCATTCGGTTGAGTTGCTCTCATCTTCTTTTTAAATATTTGGGATGGCTGCTCGCGTCGGTGCTCCCACCATTCTCTACACTTCTTTTCTTCCACCCTTTTATACTTTTTTGCACAAATTTTTTAAACGCACCGCTGTCTTTCTTGCACGACTATGGTGAGAGGGGGACGTTATGGCTTATGCATGGTAGCTCTGGTTATCCTCTTTTCCTGCCTTGCTGCGGCACAGGATGCTTTACCCGGCCAGGGATCCGCATCCGCTGTCACCTCGTTCACCCTGCGCGACGTGACGGCAAAACGGAACATTTCTGATCTTCCCGTCATGTTTTTTGCGCACAACCTGAACACTGGTGAGGATGAGCGCATCACCCAGTATGCAGATGCCTTCGGCATGTTCTCCCATAGGCTCACCCCAGGCAACTGGGTCGTCGAATTCCGCGTCTTTGATAGTTCAACGAATATGTTTCTCTATTATAGCAAGAACGTCATTAATATCCAGCCGACAGACCATCATCTCAACAAAACGTTTTATCTCACCCCCGTCGGTTCCATCGATGGCAGCGTTGTCGGTCCTGATGGCGAACCGGTCCATGGCGCCGAGCTTGATTTTGTCTGTGCCGCAAGCCTGCGCTATGATAACCTTCCTTCGACGACAAATTCTCTTGGGTCATTCCATGCTGACATCGTTCCCGTCGGCGCGTGCAAGGTGTACTCGACGACCGATGAGCTCATCGGTTTTGCTGATGCCGATGTCCGGCGGGGGGAGCGCGATAGCATAACAATACACCTTGCGAAGAAAGACACACCATGGGGTGGGTTTGGGCGGTGGGCTTTTGGCCTGTTTGCCGTCCTTCTTGCTGGTCTTATCGCCACCCTCTACTTTCTTAAGCTGCGGGTCAAAAAAGAGGTTGATGCACAGATAAGCAAAATCAACAATAACCACGCCTG
>CAZRZZ010000030.1:0-11831 GCA_964604755.1 uncultured Methanosarcinales archaeon
CGAGGGCGGGGCCTCCAGCCTCACGAACATCCCGATGCGGCTGATGTTCCCGATAACGCGCTCGCGTACCATCTTTGGCAGGAACTTGCCGATGCGCTCGCTTTGCAGAAGATATTTATGGCGACGGTATCCGGCGAAGATCTCGTCTCCGCCAAGGCCGTTTTGCATGACGGTGACCTCCTTCTTGGCAAGCATGCTGATGAGCATCGTCGGGATGATGTTGCGCTGGGGAGCGTCCATGTGCCAGATTGCCTTCGCGTAATGCTTGCGCGTGTCTTTTGACGTGACGACAAGCTCGTGATGGTCGCATCCAAAATGCTCAGCGACGCGACGCGCCTCAGAAAGTTCATCCCATGGCTCATCGAATCCAACGGAGTACGTCCTGATCGGCTCATCGACAAGCCGGCTCATGTATCCGACGATCGTGCTCGAATCGATGCCGCCGGAAAGATACGCTCCAAACGGCACGTCGCTGACAAGATGCTCGCGTATCGCCCGCGTGAGGTGCCAACCAAGCTTTGCGATCGCTTCGTTGTCGCTGATTGGCGTGATCTTGACAGGGATGTCCCAGTATTTTTTCATCCGCATGCCTTTGATACCAGTCGATTTTTCATAAATAAGCAGGTGCCCAGCAGGGATGCGCTTGATACCGGAGAAGAACGTGTCTGTTCCGGGTGTGTAGTTGATGTTGAGAAAATTATAGACAGCCTGCTTGTTGACAAAGCGATCGACCTTGTCGTACTGCAGCAGGCTCTTCTGTTCGCTCGCGAAGAGCAGGACATCGTCCACGATAGCGTAGTGGAGAGGCTTGATGCCGATGCGGTCCCGCGCGAGCACGAGCCGTTTTTTCTTTCTGTCCCAGATCGCAAGGCCAAACATGCCGCGAAGATGCAGGACAAAATTGTCTCCCCACTCCTTGTACGCGTACAGGGCGACCTCGGTGTCCGTCTCTGTCACGAAACGATGGCCTTTCTTCTCGAGTGTTGCGCGCAGCTCCCTGAAATTATAGATCTCTCCGTTGAGCACGATGCATGCGCTCTCATCATCGGTGAAAAGGGGGTTTCGCCCGCGTGCGGAGAGGTCAAGAATGGAGAGGCGCCGGTGTCCAAGACTTGCATCTGCATCCTGATACGTCCCCCCATCATCCGGACCCCGATGCACGACGGCATCGTTCATCCGGGAAAGGAGCGCCCCATCCTCCATCCCTGCAAAACCATTGATTCCACACATGCGGCGTGGAGAAGGCAGCCTATTTTTAAATATTCTGACACATTACCGTTTGAGTGCCAGAAGGTCGGCAACCCGTCTTGTTGCGCATCCATCCCGGTTATAAGCCTCTGCTTCGACCCACTGGTTTTGTGCGCGCAGATACCTGTCGTTATCGATGCCATTGAGCGCTTCGGTCACCTGGCGCCGGAGTTCTCTCGTGTTCCTTGCAAGACGGCAGCCGCTCTCCAGATACTGGTTCGTCCGGGCGATGTCAAGGCAGAACAGGTATGCGCAGATGAGCGGCTTTTCAAACAGCATCGCTTCGATCCCGACGGTCGAATCCCTCTGGATGATGATGTCCGCGATGAACAGGAGCTTGAAAAGATCCTGCGTGCATAGCTTGATGTCGATGCCCTTCTCCTTTGCGATTTCGTTGTAGCGGTGATAGTCTGCCTCTCGTGGATGTGGCTTGAGGACGACCTGGCATGATCCAGCATCTCTGATGCTCTCGAATATTTCCTGTGCAAGGTAGATTCTATCCTTGCAGGGTTGCGTGATGACGAGGATGATCTTTTTTTCCGGATCAATATCAAGATCTCTGCAGACCTTTTTCTTGTCAAGCGTCATTCGAAGCTCTTTGATGACGTCGTATCTTGGCTGACCGGTCAGGGTAACGCTCTGTTCCGGATAGTTCCCTTCATTGACGAGCACGTCTCTTGTGTGCTTCCCATAGACGGCAGTCTTGTGGGGGATTGGGCAGAAGGGGGCATGAATATCGAGATTCTCCTGAATTTCACCTTTCAGATGCATGTATTCAAATGCAAGGGGGGAGATCGCTCCGTGCTGAAGCCCGATGACGAGTTTTTGACGCAGATGGCCGGCGACGACTGCCGCCTTGCCGCTGATGCCCGTCTCGTCGATGATGATGAGGCAGTGCGGATCGTAGGTGTCTATCATCTTTACGAATGCTTCGACCCACCGGACTGCCTCGGAGATTTTGTGCGCGAAGATGAAGTCGAATCTCTTTTCCAGAAGCGGCCAGAGCGGGATTTTCTCGTATATAAGGGAGTTCGCGATATCACCCTTGAGCCGCTCATATTCCATTGCACATTTTTTTTGGAACGCTTTTGCGTCTTTCGATATTTTTCTATCCATAAAATGTTCTGCAGGGATCCCGTCTGTCCGAATCATCGTGTGTATCCCTAGCGATCGTGTGAAGTCCCTGTCCGTGTAGGCATAAGGAATTTTCATCTCGTCGAGATGGTCCATGATCGGCTTGAGCATATGATCACGTGCCATTCCCGGCCGTGCCGGATCGTCCTGAAGCTGGGAGGTAAGGCCGATGAGGAGCACATCGGTCTTTTTTTGGCGGCCCTGTCGAGAGGCGATGAGACGAGATGCTGCGTGCCGGAAGCGGTATTTGCCATATTTGAGAAACTCAAGGATGTACGGTTTTGACCGCCGCACAACCGATGCGGCTCTTTGCCTTTGTTTTTTGATGATGGGAATGCCTTTTGTACTGCAGTAATGCGCTGTGATATCAGAAAATGCGGAGCCGTCGTCGATGATGTACATGCTTGTCGGCGTCTCTTTTTTGGTGATGGCATCGATGATGTGCAGGTTCAGCACGATGTCCTGAACCGTCATGCGATGGATCTCATGGTAGAACAGCCAAAAATCGATGAACCACCAGAGGCTTATGCCCTTGTAGGTGAACAATTCCTTGAAATTTTTTCCATCACAAATCGGCTTGCAGGACCATTCTTTTAGCCATCGCATCGCCTTTTTGTATATTTCATAAATCTCATCGTCACTCACAAATTCGTTTCGTGATCGGTATCTTTCACTGCGTTCTCCTCGTTTTTTCTTGGGCGAATTGTCGATATGGATGATCGTTGCTGGCAGGCAAACGTCGTCAAGAAAACGGATCTCTTCCGCAGAATTCACAAATGCGATCGTGCTCATTTTTTCAGCACAGCCCGGCGTATTTGAAGGATGGGAATTGTGATAGAGTATCCAGGAAACTTCTGGATGCGTTATCATAGATGGTATATATCTTGTCTCCAAGCCCCTGTTTCTTCAGGGCCTCCTCAATATCAAAGTTATATTCCCACGAGGAGATCAGGATGGCATCGTAGGGGACGTATCTGATTTGATCCATCGGATATTCTTTGTAGGGGACGGTGGCGTTTTTGTCCGAATCGTACAGGCCATTGTAGTTGATGAATCCGACGACATCAAGATCCCCGAACTGATTGATCACTTTTGGAAGGATGGCGGTGTGGTCGCGTGTCCCGACGATGAGCACCCGTGATTTCTGCCTGGCCCAGGAGTTTGTCATCTTCTCCAATTCGTATTTTGAGCGGTATTTGGCATGCCATTCGGATATCTTGTTCGATTCTTCTATGAAATGATCTCTCTCTTTCTCATCATATCCGGAAAAGAACCGGCTGATGAATTCCTGCCGTCTTCTTGCAAGCTTCTCCTCGCGCTCCCGCTCCATCGCTGGAAGAATCCTCTCTTTGTCGATGTCCGTGATATCGAGCATGGAGCTGCCGATGACAAGATAATCCATGTTGTTCTTCAGGAAACAGATAATCGCGTCTTCCGGGGTCTCTACGATCGGCTCGCCCGCATCATTGAACGAGGTGTTGAGCACGCAGGGGACTCCTGTTTTTTTGTGGAACTCCTTGATGAGGTCATAGAAGATCCCATTGTCATCCTTTGTGACCGTCTGGATGCGCGCTGTATTGTCCACGTGCGTGACCGCTGGGATGATCTCCGGCTTTTTGACCTTCGCGATGAGGAGCATGTAGGGAGAGTCGCAGGCAAGCTCAAAATAGTCGCTCGCAAATTCGCGAAGGATCGACGGCGCGAACGGGCGGAACGGCTCGCGATGCTTGACCCGCAAGTTGAGGATGTCTTTCATATCCTTGCGCCGGGGATCCGCAAGGATGCTTCGTGCCCCAAGCGCGCGTGGGCCGTATTCGCTTCTGCCCTGATGCCATCCTACAATTTTTCCCTCTGCAAGACGCTCGGCGACGACAGCAATATCTAACGGCTTGTGGGGGATGCCATGGCGCTTGAGCGCATCGAGTGTGTACGCATCGGAATATTCAAGGCCAAGATATGCGTTCCTGAACACCAGATTCCGCCGGCGGATGTCACCAGGCTCCTCCGTATTGTAGTATCCCCATATCGCAAGGCCAAAGGGGATGCCCGCATCGGAGCAGGCGGGAAAGACGAAGATGTTCTCGAAATCCGTGCTGTCCAGGATGATCTTGTTCGATACGGAATTAAGGCCGACACCGCCCGCGATGCAGATGTTCTTCATCCTCGTCTTCTTGTAAAGGTCTTTTGCAAGGTGCACCAGGACTTTTTCTGTCGCGTCCTGGACATCATACGCAATCCGGGAGTAGTAGGGGCTCAGCAGGTCCTTCTTATCCTCACATTTTTTGTACGCGCCCCTGAGCGGATTGATCCGTTGATTGTACTTGTGGCTGAGCACGTCCGAATAAGGCATGCGTCGGATGAATGAGGAGAAATCGTTGCGTATGCCGTCGAGCTTCGGTTCGATCTCCAACACGCGAGGGTGCCCTTCCCCATAAGGGGCAAGCCCCATCGTTTTTCCTTCGCCGCCGGTCCCAAGGTTGAGGATGAGTTTCGTCACGGCGGTATAGCATGCGCCGATCCCGTGGCAGCGGTGCTGTTCCTGGCGCGCGATCTTCTTTTCTTTTCCGACGAAAAAGGAGGTTGTCTCCATGTCCGATCCATTCCCATCGACAACGAGGATTGCTGCCTCGTCAAATCCGCTTGCATAGAATGTCGATGCCGCATGCGCAAGGTGATGATCGATGACCCGAATCTTGCGTGGATCAACATCAAACTTGACTTTCAGGTAATCATACTCGCTTATGTTGTATGCCGGTCCCGAGTGGAACCATCGCCTGATGCGGATATTGTCCGTCACCAGAAGATCGATCTCGTCAAGGCTTTTGAGGCCAAAGTGATCCATGCATGCGCCAACTGCATGCACCGGAAATGCATAGGTATATTTGATGCGGATGAGGCGTTCCTCCGAAATCGCGCAATAGTCAAGCACCTCTCCATCCGTCGATGCCTTGACGATGCATGTCCCCGAATCATGGTTTGCATAGCTTTGGATACCGAGGATATACCTATATCTAGTCATGGTCTTGGAAAAAAAGCGGTGCCATATAAAGTTTGTCCTAAGTATATCCTTGGTTTTTTAGCTTGGAGGCTGCGGTGGAGGGGGGCCAGTCAGCCTGATTACCTTTCCCGGCAGAAGATTCTTCAATATGCCAATGTCACTCTTGTTCACGATATGAAACGCCGCAAGCAGAAGCCCGTACACCAGAAAGCCAATTGGCACAATGGCGATGAAACCAAGTATTCCCTTGAGGGGGATCGTTTTTTTGGCGACGGCAAGAACCACAAAAAGAAGCGCGCCGACAAGCGCATGCCTGACCCACAGGCTGATGTTGATTCTCGCTCCCACATGCTCCTGTAATTTTAGGAGGGTAAGGCCAAGGATGATGACGTAGCCAAGAAAGGTGGTGAGCGACGCGCCGGCCATCCCATAGCGCGGGATGATAAAGAAGTTGAGGATGACATTCACCGTGGCGGCGAGGAGAACGATTTTTGCGCTGATTCCTGGCTTGCCGATCCCAGAGAGGATGGTGGTGTTTATGGTCGCGACGGCGAAGAGGATCGCTCCAAGGGAGAGGACAATAAGCGGGACTGATGCGCCGGCGTATACGCTCCCAAACAGGAAGGACAGGATCGTTCCAGCAAAGGATGCGGTGACGGCGGCGAGGAACACCATGATTATGAGCGTGTACTTGTGCAAAAGGTCGATCCCTTCCCGCAGCTGTTCTTTTTTCTGCGATTCCCAAAGTTCCGACGACAGCGGGAGGATCATCGCCGTGATCGCGCCAGGGACATAAAGGAGCAGGTTGGCAGTCGGATACGCCGCCTGATACAGGCCGACCTCTTCAAGGCTTCGGAAATACGTGAGGATCAGCGTATCCGTATAGACAAGGATGCTCCCACCTATCATGCCCATCATCATGGGGAGGCCAAGCGAGAAAAGCACACCAAGCGCGTCCTTGCTCATGTTGGCTTTTGTCGAGAACATCGCAGGAAACATGCGCACGACAAATGGAAAAAGAAGGAAGGGCATGAGCGCGAACGCTGCGAGGTACGCAAGCGATGGCGCAAGAATCCCTTTGCCGAAGAGATTGAAAAAAAGCCCGAGGAACACAAGGACAAGAAGCATCTTCATCCCGTCGATGATCGCATAATACCTTAATTGCTGAAATCCGACAAATACTGCACCGAAGATCGTGACGATGGGCCTAAGCCAGAACGTCACGGCAAGAAGCATGATCGGCACGACGGCAGACATGGACTGAAAGTATGATTCAGCGAGTTGCCGTGCAAGAAGTGCTATAACAAGCGAGACGATTCCGAAGATGAGAAGCTGTATGCCAAGCGTGATGCTGATGACTCCTTTTATTTTCGCGTAGTCCTTTTGCACAAGATATTCCGGGATGAGCTTCTGGATCGCCTCGGTGAGTCCAAGATTGCCAAAAAGGGTGAAGAACGTAAAGAGCGAGAAGATCGCATAAAAGAGGCCGTAGTCCGCCGTGGTCAGGCTTCGTGCCATGACGACGCGGACAAGGTAGCCAAGGCCAGCAGCAAGGATAGAAAAAATAAAGACGTATGCTGTCCCAACCACTGCTTTTCGCATGATGCTCATGATGATTTTTTGTGCAGAGGAGCGTATATAAAACTACTGCTTTTACCATCGGGCGCAGCCAGATTCAAAAAATTTATAAACATTATTTCGTTGTCTTCTTTATCAATTCCGTCGTAGTTGCGGCAATCTTCAATACCTTTCGGTGTGTGGCAGGGGATGGAAACAAAAATCAACTCGTACCTTCAGGAGCTTCACAAGACGATGCAGGCTCTTGACAGAAAGCAGATCGCTTCGCTTGTCCAAGCCCTCTTGGATGTCCATCAACGGGGAGGGACCGCTTATATTTTTGGAAACGGCGGAAGCGGCGCCACGGCATCCCACTTCTGCGGCGATCTTCTCAAAGGTGTCTCCTATGGTCTTGACAAGCGGTTCAAGGCAGTATGCCTTAACGACAACTCGCCTGCGCTTCTTGCAATTGCTAATGATATCACCTACGCCGACATCTTTGTCGAGCAGCTCAAGAATTTTCTCCATCAGGACGACCTTGTCATTGGCATATCCGGAAGCGGAAATTCGGAAAACATCATTCGGGCAATAAGTTATGCAAAATCCAAAGGCGTCCCGACTGTTGGCCTGTGCGGCTTTGACGGCGGCCGGCTCAAGCAGATCGCTGACACCCATGTCCATGTCCCCATCAAAGACATGGAAGTGAGCGAAGATCTTCACCTGTGTGTTCTTCATTGCGCAAAGATGACTCTGATGGACCAGCTCAAGCACCGTTATACCTTTTCGTGATTTATCCATAATCCATTTATCAGGGGGTGAGAAGAGCCGTGATGGGAAGAGCATAATGGAGGCATGCCATGATCATCAGTGAACTTGATATCAAGGGGGTTTATTCGATACAGCTTGAGCCGCATGAGGATCATCGCGGATACTTTGTCCGGACATACGATTCTGGCATCTTCAAGCGGCACGGGATCGACCGGGTGTGGGTCCAGGAAAACCATTCGTTCTCGCTCAAGAAGGGGACCGTGCGTGGCCTTCATTTCCAATATCCACCCGACACCGAGACGAAGGTGATGAGGGCGGTGACCGGCGAAATCTTCTTTGCCTTTGTCGACCTTCGGAAAAGATCGCCGACATTTGGGAAATGGGGAAGCCTTATCATCTCCGACAAGAACAAAAAACTGCTCTACATCCCGCGGGGCTGTGCGCTGGGGATGTGCACGCTGACTGACAACTGCAACCTTTCCTACAAGGTCGATAGCCACTATACGTCGCACAATGAAGATGTCCTTTTATGGAACGACCCGGACATCGGCATCGCCTGGCCGGTCAAAGAGCCGGCTGTCATCTCGGAGCGCGACCGTGGCGGAAAGACATTCAAAGAATTTCTTCACCGTTGTGGAGGGCTTGATCTCCCATGAGGGTTTTTATCACCGGCGGCACAGGATTCATAGGACAGCACACGGTCCGCCGCCTGCACCGCGACGGCCACGACCTCCTCCTTTTCGTCCGAAAGAGGAGTGATGTCTTTTCCAATCTTGACCGCATCTCCTTTATTGAAGGGGATCTTGGTGACATTGCGACGCATAAAGAGCGGATCGCGTCGTTTCAGCCAGATGCGCTTGTGCATCTTGCATGGCAGGGCATCCCGGATTACAGCATTGAGAACTGCAAGAAAAATTTGGCGATGAGTCTTGATCTTTTCTCCGTTGTTTCCGAAATAGGCTGCAAGATTTGTATCGCGACAGGAAGCTGCTGGGAATACGGCCGTGACCATGGCGAGCTTCGGGAAGACATGGATCCTGTCGACAAGAACGTGTTTTGTGCGACAAAGACATCCATATTCAGGGTTGGCAGGCAGATCGCAAACGAACGAGGCATGCGCTTTGTCTGGCTGCGTCTTTTCTATGTTTATGGACCTGGACAGCGAAGCGGCTCCGTCATCCCGTCAATCCTTCACGCAATCCGGGCAAAAGGATCACCAGCGATCCAGAACCCGCATAACAGAAATGATTTTGTCTTTGTTGAGGACGTTGCCGATGCCGTATCCAAAGCGATACAGGAGGAAGTGCATGGCGTGTTCAATATCGGATCCGGATGTGCAACGAGCTTGACTGCTGTTATGGAGATCATCTCGAATGCCTGCGGCAGCATCCATCAAAAGAAGGAAAACGGAAGTGGCGCGCTTGATTTTTGGGCGGATATCTCAAAAGCACGGCGGGAGCTCAAATGGCAGCCGCGCGTCGATATGACAGAAGGCATCCATTGGATGATCCAGGCGGAGATGCAAGGATGACAAAGACTGCATCATCACCTACTCCATCATGCGCATCGATGGAAGGAAAGACCGTACTTATTACGGGAGCAAGCGGGGGGATTGGTGCATGCATGGCGAAACTCTTTGCTGATCACGGTGCGCGTGTCGGCCTTCATTATAACAGCGCGGAAGAAAAGGCAAAGCAACTCGCTGAAGAGATACGCAGAAATGGCGGGACTGAAGAACTCTTCCAAGGAGATCTTCTTGATCAGCACGTCCGGGAAGATCTCATTGACCGCTTTGTCCGTGTTTTTGGAAGGATCGATATTCTCATCAACAACGCGGGGACCGTGTTCTCGCATGTTCACTTTTCAAAGCTTGATGAAGCGACATGGGATGCCACCTTCGACCTGAACGTGAAGGCACCATTTTATCTTTCGAGTCGGGCATTTGAGCACATGAAGCGGCAAGGAGGCGGCAGAATCATCAATATCAGCTCCATCACGGTAAAATACGGAGGAAGCGCCACTGGTTTTCATTATAGCGCAGCCAAAGCGGCATTGGACAACCTGACAATCGGACTTGCCAGGATCGGGGCTGAGCATCAAATCCTTGTCAATGCTATTCGTTGCGGTGTTATCGATACGCCATTGAGGACGAGGATCAGCGGCTACAGCGAGGATCGGTTCAGGGAACGCGTCGCAATGATCCCGCTCAAGAGGGCTGGGCAACCAATCGATATCGCCCGCATGGCATTGTTCTTGGCTTCCGAAAGCGGTAGCTTTATAACAGGCGAAATCTTTAACGTCGCAGGCGGAGATTGACGTATCCTCCGTTTTGCTCGCCGTTTTCCCTTATCAGAAGATTTAAAAATAAGCGGGGCGCATGCGTCATTTCCACGAAGAGAGGCACTAAAGAGAGGGTATGGATATGCAGCATATGCAACAGCGACTCGTCGTTCCCAAGCGGCTCCAGCTTGAGACATTCTACGGATGTAATGCCAAGTGCGTCATGTGCGCGATCCGCCTTCCTCCAACCCGTAAGATTGGCCCCATGTCCTGGGAGATGTCCAAAAAAGTGCTTGACGAGATGGCCCCCTATGTTGACCGCATGGAAAAGCTTGACCTCTTCGGATTGGGCGAGCCGCTGCTTGATCCCTTCCTGTACGACCGGATCAGATATGCGAAGTCAAAAGGATATAAAAGCATCGGGATATCCACGAATGCGGATCTTCTCACTGAAGAGCGTCAGCGCAAGCTTCTGGAGGCAGGGATAGATGCAGTCATCTTCAGCATTGACGGCATCAAGAAGGAAACACACGAGGAGATACGAAAGAACGTCAAGTATGAGCGAGTGGTCGGCAATACGATGAGCTTCATCACGATGCGCAACGAGGGGGATTATCCGACACGTATCATTGTGCGTTTTATCCGGCAAAAGCGCAATGCTGACGAGTGGGAGGAGTACAAGAACTTCTGGAAGCCAAAGCTGTCAAAACGGCGGGGGGACCAGTTGATCGTCTACGACGTCAATACGATGGGCGGGGAGTTTTCATCCAAGGAGGAGCTCGTCGCCAAGCTGCACATGGATATTGAGCGCCGGCCCTGCCACATGGTCTTTGACCGTCTCATCGTGCTTGCAGACGGAACGGTGCCTCTTTGCTGCGAAGACACGCCGCGGGCGACGTACCGTCTTGGCAATGTGAATGAAGCGTCCCCTATCAATATCTACAACAATGAGGCATTCACCACGATACGCAAGACTCACCGGGAAGGGAACAAGAACAGCATGGAGCTCTGCAAGGAGTGCACGCTTCTCTACAGCGAGCAGTTCCAGCAAAATATCAAACTGGAGGATTAAGGATGCAGGCATGGAATAACCGTCACGAGCTGGAGATTATCCACTCACGCCGGCAAGAGGGCATCAAGAAGATGCTTGAATGGAATGGCGAGGACATCATGCCGCGGGAGCTCGCAATCGAGACCGTGTTTGGCTGCAACCTGAGCTGTGAGATGTGTTTCATCGACCAGCCGACGCACCGCAAGAAGGGCATCATGCCCATGGACATCTTTCACCACGTTGCGGACTCCATGGCACCATACGCGTCGAAGATTGAGCAGGTGGACTTATGGAGCCTTGGTGAGCCCCTCCTCGATCCTCACCTGTATGAAAGGACTAAATATCTCAAGGGCAAGGGTTTCCGCAATATTGCCATATCGACGAATGCAGATCTCCTCGATGAGCGGAAACGCAAGCTTCTGATGGATTCGAACGTCGACACGGTCATTTTCAGCATCGATGGCTTCAGGAAGGAGACGCATGAGAAGATACGCCGCGGATCGAACTTTGAACGGACAGTAAACAACGTCCTTGAGACGATCAGGCTCCGGGACGAAGGAAACTATCCGACACGCTTTATTGTCCGGTTCATCCGCAACGAGGAGAATGCTGACCAATGGGACGAGTATGTCGCATTTTGGAATTCAAAGCTCTCAAAGGACAAGCGGGATTTCGTCGCAAGGTACGACACGCACAATTACGGTGGATACATCGCACAGAAAGAAGGGAAGGGCTGGAAGGATATTCACCCTGTCTCTTATACACATCTCCGAGCCCACGAGACTAGGCATGATC
>CAZRZZ010000031.1:0-5412 GCA_964604755.1 uncultured Methanosarcinales archaeon
GGCCATACGATGGAGTTCGAGACGAAAGTCGACCTTGACAAGAACACCGTCGATCTTCTTGACCGTCCATCTCCGCGCGGAGGGCCGACCGTGCGCGAAACGATCAAGTCTGTCGGCATCGATGACCACGTCGTGCAGGCACTTCTCTCCCACACCATCCCTGAGCACGTGATCGTCAAGGACCGCAACATCGGTGCGGACAAGTTAGGCTATGTGTTCATGGACAATCACTATTCCTGTCTTGTCAGCGATCCGCCGGACCTTGATGCGCTCATCGGCGAGCTTCGTTATGTGGACGGCATCTTTGGGGTGACAGAACAAGGTGCGTCCATCCTTGCGGACGTCATGCGCCTGTACATCGACCTGCGTCTGCATCTGTATGGGCATCCGGGATGCACGACGCTTGAGCGCATGCTCCAAAAGGCAGTCGAGATTGTGCATCGCAGCGGCGAGTTCACAACGGACGATGTGCTCGGCATGGATGATATCGATCTTGAGTCAGCCCTGCGCTATTCCTGGAAGGATGAAGCACGGGAGCTTGCGTTGCGCATCCGCTACGCGGAGATCCCCCCGGTTGCCGCCGTGTTCCAGTATGGCAAACATGAGGATCTCGCGTTTGGAGATGCAGCCCTCCGTCGCATCCCGCTCTCGTTTCTTCAGAAGTTCTATGCCGCATCACGCGATCCCCATGATCTCACAAGGATCGAGTCACGCATCGCGGAGGAACTTCAGATTCCTGTGCTCGACGTGTATCTCCCGCAGCCGCCGAACCTTGCCAAGACATACCCGAAGGACACACCAATCATCGGGCAGTCTGGCGCTGTCGGTTCGGTCTTTGAGATGTATCCTCGCGTGCAGAACGCGCTCAAGCGCAAGGTCAATGAGGGTGTCAAGGTGTATGTCTGCGCGCGTCGGCCTTGTGATGAAGTTATCCGTCAGAACATCGACCGCGTTCATGAGATTCTTGATGAGGAGCTTTTGCAGTATAAACCTAAAGAGAGCGAATCATAACCTCTGTCATCAGCACCGCTGCGACGATGCGCAGGTCCCCCTCACACTTTCTTGCCAAGATGCAGCTCTAAGGCGAGCTGCTCGAGCTTCTTTACTTCATACTTGACGCCATCAAATTTTTTTCGCAGCTCCGAGTTGCGAAAATCAAAACGCATGAGCTCGTCATACAGGTCGCCCGCGATATTCTTCATGCGCAGCGCTTCTGCGTACTCTTTCCTGATCGCGGCGTTCGTTGCGCGCCTGGAGAGCTCGCCAAACAGGTCACAGACACCAAGAAGGTAGTTCTCCTTGCTCACCCCAAGCGCAGTGTGCGTTGGTATTGGCTTGTTGCTTGCGACGTGCAGAAGCGCGAGAGCCTCGACGACCTCCTGCTCAGCGACCTTGATCGTACCGGAATAGTACATCGCTGGATGTTTCTTGGTGAGAAGGACGAGTTTCTTGAGGGCGGCCTGCATGACCTCGCCATCCTCTCTTGCCGCTGAAACGTCGCCGCGATGGATGCTGTAAATGACTTTTTTGGAGAGCTTGATCACGTCGCGCTGGTCCTTGATAATCTGCTCGCGGATCGCATCCTCTGCCTCAAGTTCTGCTCGGAGTTTCTCAAAATCCTTGCTTTTTACCATGGGTTGTGCTTGCGCGCTGCCACGTATATATACCTTCCGAACACGCTCACCGCAATCTTTAAATACCGACTTTGCCAATATCATTTCCACGCATTCATAAAAGAGGTCAAAAGAGGTCGTTATGGTAGAAGGTTCCGGGTTTCGCGGCATCATCGAATTCTTCGCCGACATCGGCATGTATGATGTCATCCTGCCGTTCCTGCTTGTCTTTGCGATCGTGTTTGCGATCCTCGAGAAGACCAAGATATTCGGAACCGACTCTATCGCCGGCAAGGAATACTCAAAGAAAAATATCAACTCGATCGTGGCGTTTGTCATCGCGTTTCTTGTCATCGCCTCATCGCAGCTTGTCGCGATCATCAATGAAGCCGTCGCGAATGTCGTGCTCCTGCTCATCCTCTCGGTATGCTTCCTGATGCTTGTCGGCTCGTTCTATCATCACACCGAGGATGTGAAGCTCGAAGGGGGATGGCGCAAGCTCTTCATGATTATCATGTTCATCGGCATCGTTCTCATCTTCCTTAATGCGATCAAGATCGATGGCGACATGAGCGTCATCATGTGGGCCTACAATTGGCTCTCCACGCACTGGACAACGAATTTTGGCGCAAGCGTGCTCTTCCTGCTTATCATCATCGTCTTCATTCTCTACGCGACAAAAGAGCCCGGAGAGTCGGGAAAGCCAAAAGCGCATGAAAAATCGCACTAATTACCCACGTTCTGGGTTGTCTTTTTGTGCAAAGCCAAGCGAAAGCTTTATATACATTCTTGACGTGAATAAGAAATCAGAAAAGGAGGGTAAAAAGGAGGCGCACCATGGTCGGTTATCTTGAACAGGGAGTTCTTTACCTCGAATCGCTTGGCTTAACCGATGTCCTTTTACCATTTGTCCTCATCTTTACGATTGTCTTTGCAATCCTGCAGAAGACCGAGATTCTTGGTGAGAAGAAAAAGAACCTCAACATTATCATCTCGCTCGTCCTTGCGCTTGGTGTTATTATACCCCACATCACGGGAACGTATCCGCCGAATGCGGATATCGTCGAGATTGTCAACAAGGCATTGCCCAATGTTTCGCTCGTCCTCGTCGCGATCCTTATGGTCCTTTTGCTCATCGGGGTCTTTGGATGGCGGGTCGGTGGCGAGGGAACATCCATTTCTGGAGTCATCGCGCTTCTCGCGTTCATCGCTGTCGCGTATATCTTTGGCGCCGCCGCGAACTTCTGGCGCATTCCTTCCTGGCTGAGCGTGCTTGAGCACCCCGACACGCAGGCGCTTGTCGTCGTCATCCTCATCTTTGGGCTCATTGTCTGGTTCATCACCAAAGAAGAAGAGCCAAAGGCGGAAGGCGAGAGCATCCTCGAGCAGATCGGCAAAGCGATCACCAAGAAATAGGGCATGGCTCATGATTCACGATGGCAACCGTATTTGATGCGAGCATCCTCCAGCACTTCACGCTCCTATTCTCCATGATTCTTGTGATGGCCATCGTGTATGGCATCCTGCAGTTCTCCAACGCGTTTCATGCCTCAAAGGGCCTGCACGTTCTCATTGCATTCATGATAGGGCTTCTGATGATCCTCGTTCCCGACGTGACCGCCGTGCTTGGCACGATGATCCCCTGGTTCACGCTGCTCTTCATCTTCATCGTGCTCTTGCTTTTGGTCTACCGCATCTTTGGCGCGTCTGATGAGCTTATCGCAAGCGCGCTTAAGGACCGCGCGCTTGTCTGGGTCATCATCATTATCGCCGTCGTTATTGTGCTTGTTTCGTTTAGCACCGTCTACGGCCAGCGCCTGCTTGAGCAGCGCGTAGGGGGCCCACCGGCAGAGGGCACATCCGTGATAGGAAGCCTTCCTGGTCCGGCAAGCGGCACCATTGGCGAGACGGGAACCCCAAGCTTTGAGCATAACCTCGCGGCCACGTTCTTTCATCCAAAGATCCTTGGGGCATTGTTCCTTCTGATCATCGCGACGATCACGATGGCGATACTCGCGATGGAAGCGAAGTAGAGTACAGATTTTCCCAGGGAAGAACAAAGAGGAGGGTGGCACTTATCGTTGTGCCTGATTCTTCACGCGCTGCGTGATCCTGCTTAACTCATTGACGTTCTCGACAAAGCCGGGAAGGATCTTCTGGAACACCTTCTCGAGCGCCTTGATCTCAACGCCAATGTTTTGGATGCCCTTGTCGTATTCGGAGATCTTGCCGATGACGCCCTCATGCAGGCGGTCGAAGTTGTCCTTGAGCTCCTGTATCTGTGTCTCGATCTTCATGAGACGCCCCTCCGTCTTCTCTTTCCAGTCCGCAATAGCGTTGATGCTCTCGAGAAGCGACGACCACTTCTCGTCGATGATCGCCTCGGCGACCTCCTGGATGCGCTCGTCGATATCGGAAGCGGCTTCTGCAGCTGCCTGCGGGTAGGGAGCGTATGCTGTATACGCTGCACCATATGGCGCTCCTGGGGCTGTGGCCGGAGGCGAAGCGCCAGGCGCGATGCCTTCCTTGATGTCTGCTTGAGTGAGCGCATCATTGATCGCGTCGATCGGGTAGCCCGCGCGCTGGAGTGACGCGATGATTTGGTTATTGGAGAGGCCCTGCTGGCGCATCGCAAGAACGTGATCGATTGGGATATCCACCATTCTTATCCTCTTTTCATCATGAAACGATTGAACCAAACCATCTTTTTAAATCTTTTGGGATCATCACTTCATCTGCCGCCGCGCCCTCTATTGAGAGCCTCCTCGACGATGCGGGCAACCTCCTCTTTTGTGACGTACTTGATTGGATCCCAAAGATTAATGTAGCTCTCGAGCACCTTGACGTCTTCCGTCTTTGCGCAGTCCTTGATCTCTTTGATGACAAGGCGTACCGTGTCGCGCAGTTCCAGGAGCTCCTTTCGCAGATCCGTCATCTCATCGCCAAATGCGGTGACGTTGCGGTGCAGATCCTTCTGCAGGTTGAGCATGTTCTGGTCGGAAAGCTGCGTCTTCTTGCGTAGTGTAGTATAACGCTCCTCAAGAAGGCGCATGCGCCGCGCAATCGAGTTCATCTGTGCGGAAATCTCATTGAGGCTTGTCGCAGCCGCTGCAGCGGGAGGCTTTGAGAAGAAACCGGAATGCCTTGCCTCTGGTTTTGGCTCTGGAAATGGCGCCGCGCCCGCCATGGAATCACCCAAATATTTATATACACTCTTCGCTTGGTTCTCTTTGACATAAGGGGGTTGACCTATTTAAATCTATGCTCAATCCTCTCTTTTCGAAAAGCGGTGATGCATGCCGGAAGCGTGGAGCTACGAGGTCGTCCATGAGGGCGAAGAGACCATCCTGCGCGTGGACTGCGAGCATGTTTTGCGCTTTCCTTCTTTAGAGGACGATCCGATCTACATGGCAAAGACGGTCGAGCTTCTTCTCGAAGTGGGAGAGGTCACCAAGATCGTCTTTCACCAGAAGCGCGACGTTGAGTATGACTATGCGCAGACGCAGCTCATGATCGAACTTGCGCGCGTGTTCAATGCGCTCACGCGCCAGAAGGAATATTTCTCGCATGAGGCGCTCTCGCTTGGCGGCAAATGCACAAGGTTCGTCGACACGTATTACACGACGATCCAGACCGTCATCTTTCGCCACATCAAGGAGGACCCGGTGAGCGCATATGTCGAGCTTCGTCGCCTCATCCGCAATGAGCGCATCCGCCTGCAGAAGCTTCTTGACGAGACGGACATCGAATGCACAAAACGATATGTTTCGCTTCTTTCTTATCTTGAGAACCTGTCTCT
>CAZRZZ010000031.1:5422-11650 GCA_964604755.1 uncultured Methanosarcinales archaeon
TATCTTGACGGGCACAAGCTCTGGGAGCGGGATGTCTACCGCGAGATATTTCATCCGACGATCAAGCCGGACTTCATGTTCACCAGGCTTATGGCGAACTATCCGCCGGATGGCGAGGAGGTCGACAACTACAGCCTCGATGATGACGCTGAGGTCACGATCTTTGCGTTTGCGGACAAGGTGATGCACCTCTACCATCTGATGCCCCCCGATTTCAAGCTCTCGGAGGACAAGTATGATCTTCTTGACCTTGCGCGCAACATCATGGCGGAGCACAAGCCAACGCGCGAGGAGTTCATCAACCCCCAGCGCATGCGCAACGTGTTCTTCCATGTCGGCCGTGACCTGCTCGAAGAGCTCGCGGCATACCGCGGGATCAAGCTTTCCGAAAAAGAGTTGCAGACGCTCACGAATATCCTTGTGCGCTACACGGTCGGCTTTGGCTTAATCGAGGTGCTCCTTGGCGACCCGAAGATCCAGGACATCAGCGCAAACAGCCCGCTTGGGCGCATCCCGCTTTTCATCGTGCATGCTGACTTTGCCGACTGCATGACCAACATCATGCCGACATTGCCGGAATCGGAGAGCTGGGCGTCGAAACTGCGCCTCATCAGCGGAAGACCTCTGGATGAGGCGAACCCGATCCTTGACACGGAGCTGCATCTTCCGGATGCGACCGCGCGCGTGAGCACGATCACGAAGCCCTTGGACCCGACGGGCCTTGCGTTTTCATTTCGGCGCCACCGCAGCAAGCCGTGGACTCTGCCGCTTTTTGTGTACAACAAAATGATCACGCCACTTGCCTCCGGCCTTCTCTCGTTTTTTGTCGATGGCTCGCGCACGATGCTCATCGCCGGGACGCGAAGCTCGGGAAAGTCCTCGTTTCTTGCGTCGCTCATGGTCGAGATCATGCGCCGCTACCGCATCATCACGATCGAGGACACGCTCGAGCTTCCGACGGACGCAATGCGCGAGCTTGGCTTTAACATCCAGCCGATGAAGGTCGCAAGCGCGCTCGCGAAAGGGTCATCGGAGATAAGCGCAAGCGACGGGATCCGGAGCACGCTGCGCATGGGGGACTCCTCGCTCATCGTCGGCGAGGTTCGAAGCCAGGAGGCTATCGCCCTTTACGAGGCGATGCGCGTCGGCGCCGCGGCGAACGTCGTTGCGGGAACGATCCATGGTGACAGCCCGTACGGCGTGTACGACCGCGTCGTCAATGACATCGGCGTCCCAAAGACATCATTCAAAGCGACGGATGTCATCGTCGTGGCGAACCCGATCAAGAGCGTGGACGGCATCCACCGCTTCCGCCGCGTGACACAGGTCACTGAGGTGCGCAAGCACTGGGAGGAGGATCCGCTCCTCGAAGGCGGCTTTGTCGACCTCATGAAGTACGACTCGAAAAAGGACCAGCTTGAGATCACCGACGACCTCATGAACGGCGACAGCGACGTGCTCAAGGCGGTCGCGTCGAACATCCCTGACTTTGCCGGCAACTGGGACGCGCTCTGGCAGAATATCGAGCTTCGTGCACGGATCAAGGAGCTCCAGGTCAAGTACGCGCTCAAGGCAAACGATCTTGACCTTCTTGAGGCACCGTTCACGCTCCAATGCAACGACCGCTTCCACATCCTCTCCGGAAAGGTCAAGGAGGAGGTCGGATCGCTCGACCCGAAGATGATCCAGACCGAATGGGAGGCATGGATCAAGCGCGAGATCAAAAAACGGACCGCATAAGCCGCTTTGGGGACGATGGGATTTTTTGACAGGAAAAAAAAGGGGGAGCAGGAGCCAAGTTTGGCGCAGGATCGCAAACAAGAGGTCGAAGAGTTCGTGCGCCGCTACGATGAGCGCATCAAAAAGGGTTTAGAAGGCGTTGGCCGCCTTGAAGTCTCTGAGTCGCAAGGGCCACCGCGAAGCATCGAGTACCAGGAATTCCGTGAGGCGTTCCTGCCGCGACACGCGACATGGTATGAGCACGCGTGCAATCTTTCCGAGAAAACGCTCAAGCTTGCGCCCGACGAGAAAAAAAGGAAGGCGTACGAGGAGGCGCTGAGCATCGCCCACATCCAGGCGACGCCGGAAGGGGTGCTCAGCTTCGCGATCCTCGGCCCTGCCATGTATGTTATTGTAGGTCTACTCATCAGCATCCTCCTTCTCAACTCCTTCTTCTTTGCGATGTTCTTCCTGATCACCGGCGCGCTCCTGCTTCTTCCCCTGCAGAACCTTCCGCTGCATCTTGCGAACGCGTGGCGCATGCGCGCCTCCAACCAGATGGTCATCTGCATCTTCTATATCGTCACGTACATGAGGCATACCTCGAACCTTGAGCTTGCCGTGCGCTTTGCGGCCGACCATCTTGCCCCGCCGCTCTCCGTCGATTTGCGCAAGGTCCTCTGGGACGTCGAGACCGAGAAGTTTGAGAACATCAAGGAAAGCCTTGACGCGTACCTTGAGACGTGGAAGCAGTGGAACATGGAGTTCATCGAGGCGTTCCACCTCATCGAAGGGTCGCTCTACGAATCGGCCGAAGAGCGCCGCCTTGAGCTTCTCGACAAGAGCCTCGACCTCATACTTGACGAGACCTATGAGAAAATGCTCCATTACGCGCAGAACCTCAAGAGCCCAATCACAATCCTCAACATGCTTGGTATTATCATGCCGATCCTTGGGCTTGTCATCCTGCCGCTTGTCGTGAGCTTCATGTGCCAGGTGCAATGGTACCATCTTGCGATGCTCTACAACATCTTCCTGCCGATCGTCGTCTATTACATGGGCAAAAATATCTTAAGCACGCGTCCGACCGGGTATGGGGACACGGACATCTCCGAAGAGAACCCGGAATTCCGCAAGTACAGGAACCTGCTCTTCCGCATCGCGGGATTCGAGGTACGCATCAAGCCCGTGTACCTGAGCGTCCTTGTCTTTGCGTTCTTCATCTTCGTCGCGGTTCTGCCTCTTTTCTTGCATGCGGTCACCGCGCAGGACAGGTGGGACATCATCGTCACTGATGAGGACAAGCTCATGACCGTCGTTGGTGAATACGAGGTCAAGCAGGAGAAGTTCGCGCTGCTCGGGTATAAAGAATCCAAGGGCTGTCCGCCGGGTGAAGGAGATATCGGCAGGGTCGTCGGCCCGTTTGGGATCGGTGCGGGTCTCCTCTCGGTTGGGTATATCCTTGCCGCAGGCATCGGCTTTGGATTTTTCTTTATGTTCAAGAGCAAGAATGTGATCAAGATCCGCGACCAGTCCAAGAAGCTGGAGAACGAATTCGCCGCCGCTTTGTTCCAGCTTGGCAACCGCCTCGCGGACGGCATCCCCGTTGAGGTGGCTTTCGGCAAGGTCGCAAGCGTCATGGAAGGCACGACCGCAGGCTCGTTCTTCGAAACGGTCGCAAGCAATATCACGCGCCTTGGCGTGAGCGTCGATGACGCGATCTTCAACCCGCGTTACGGCGTGCTCATCTCTTATCCAAGCAAAGTGATCGAGAGCTCGATGAAAGTCCTCACCGAGAGCGCGCAGAAAGGCCCACGCATCGCCGCCCAGGCGATCATCAGCGTCGCGCGCTACATCAAGGAGATCCACCGCGTCAATGAGCGCCTCAAGGATCTGATGGCCGACGTGATCTCCTCGATGCAAAGCCAGGTGCGCTTCCTGACACCCGTTATCGCCGGCATCGTGATTGGGATCACAAGCATGATCTCGACGATCCTTGGGAAACTAAGCACGCAATTGCGTGAAATCTCCGCAACAGGCGGGACCGCTCCTGGAGGGACGGGGATTATCTCCTTGTTCGGCGACGGCGTGCCAACCTACTACTTCCAGATCCTCGTCGGATTATATGTCGTGCAGATCACGTACATCCTTACCATCCTGATCAACGGGATCGAGAACGGCGAGGACAAGCTTGCCGAGCAGTTCGGCCTTGGCAGGAACCTTCTGCGCTCGACGATCCTCTACTGCATCATCGCGTTCATCGTCATGCTCATCTTCAACATCATTGCGGGAAGCATTATTGGAAGGATTGCGCTTGGGTGAATGGATTGGCGAGTTGTCCGCAAAAATCGGACAACTGAAATAAGTTTGTGCAAGGGTGGGGGCAAATTGCCACCTCCCTTCATCTGAATAGGGGTACGGTTTGTACCATCCTTGACATGCTCGCTCCGGATGGCAACTTGGGGAAAGTGACCCTGCTAAAACCATTTAAATAGATGTTTTTTCTCTCTCCATATGGACGTTGATGTGACAATCATCGGCGGCGGCATCGTCGGCGTCATGTGCGCTGTGGAATTAGCGCAGCGATATGATGTCATGCTGCTCGAGAAGGAGTCCCGCCTTGGGGAGGGGACGAGCACGCGCAACAGCGGCGTCATCCACGCCGGTTTCTATTATACGCCAGGCTCGCTCAAGACACGGCTGTGTGTCGAGGGTTCAAGGCTTCTCTACGAGATGTGTCCAAAACTTGATGTCCCCTATTTCCAGACCGGAAAGCTCGTCGTTGCGGCGACGGACGAGCAGGTTGGGACACTCGAAACGCTCTTCTCTCGCGGCGAGCAAAACGGCGTCGATGGCCTTCGCATGATAGATGCGGCAGAGATGAGAAAGCTCGAGCCGAGCGTCGAGGGTATTGCAGCACTGCATTCTCTCAATACGGGCATCCTTGATCCATCGGAACTCATCCAGCGAGTCGCTGCGAAGGCATCATCGGACGGCGCGACGCTCCTGCGCGGCTATGCCATCGAGGGGATTGATGTGCTCCCTTCCGGGTTTCGCGTGCATGCAAGGGATCTTGGCTCTCTCACGTCCCGCTTTGTCATCAATGCGGCTGGCCTTTTCTCCGAGGATGTCGCCCGCATGGCCGGCGTCATGGATTATACAATCCATCCGTGCAAGGGATCGTACATGCGCCTTTCCCGGCAGAAGCGATGGATCGTGCACGGGCTTGTCTACCCTGCGCCGGTGATCGGCGCGCCGGGCCTTGGCGTGCACTTCACAAAGGAGACGTCCGGCGACGTGCTCCTCGGCCCCGACGCGGAATATGTAGAGAGCAAGGAAGATTATTCCGTCGATGTCGATGCGGACGCGTTCCTTGCATCGGCGCGGGAGCTCGTGCCATCCATCCAACCAGAGGACCTGCATCCTGATTACTGCGGCCTTCGCGCGAAGATTGTTGGTCCAAACGAGAAGAAAGAGCAGGACTTCGTGATCGATTCAACAAGTACCCCTGGGATGGTGCATTTGATTGGTATCGAATCACCGGGATTGACAGCGTCGCCGGCGATAGCGAAGTATGTGGGGAGAGTGTTGGTGGGGATGGGGTGAGGTGTATTCTGTCTTTTTACGCGTTCCTTTATTCTGCTTATTTTCTGTAGTGCGCATAAAAATAGTTAATCTCAATCGGCTGAAGAATTATTATTAGGGGCTGGTTCGATTAAGTGATACACTTCCAAAAGAAAATAGGGGTGGCGGATTGATTTCATCCCCGCTGATAAGAAAACCTAGTTTATTTATCAATATATCTTTTGGATAAATCTCTAGTAGTTCGTATCCAAATTTTTCTTTAAGTTCTTTGTAAAGTTCTTTTTTCTTTTTCATTTTTTCATCATATTTTTTTATGCCTGCAAGTCCCCATACTTCTATATAATAAGTCTTATGTGCATTTACAATCATGAAATCTGGTCTATATTTTGGCACGTTTATTTTTATATTACCATTATATTTAGAGTAATTAAGTTTAGCATCGTAGTCGTGTTTTATTTTGTGTCTTGTTAGCCATTCACAAACCTGCATTTCATAGCTAGACAGGACCTTATGACCATCTGTGCAGATTATCCTGCTATTTGTACCAAACTTGCTTTTCTTAGGGATTAGCCCATATTTTTTTTAATAATCTTTGAATTGGTTTATATCCGCAATTATAGATCTCTCCTATTGCAAGTTCACTAAATCCTTGGTTATAATATAAGTCCTCAAGTTTCTTTTTGGTTACTTCATTTTCTAAATATTTTTTAAACTCTTTAGTATTTGCGTATAATCTTGAAATTTCATCTGGTTTAATCCCTATTTTTCGTAGAACATTAATCCAACCCCCAAAGTTTTTCATTGAAACATTCCATAGTTTAGGGTATTTCTTTCTTATATTTTGTGAAGATAAATCTTCTCCACTATTTTTCAATTTTTCCGCTTCGACTAAGACTCGTTCTTCAGTCCAATATCCATTATTAT
>CAZRZZ010000032.1:0-11562 GCA_964604755.1 uncultured Methanosarcinales archaeon
CCCCTATATCCGATCACACCAGGAGAAGGGATACTCTTCGGCCCAGATCCGGATCGCGCTTGAGCGCCACCATCTCAAGGATGTTATTGATAGGATATTTGACCAGCTGGATTGAATCCCCATGAGCTGCAGGGGAACCCATCATCCATTCTATCGGCTTCTTGGGGCGCTTGGCTGTAGAGAGGAAAAAAAGAAGGCAAGGCAGGTTCAGTACCGATAATGCTCTGGCTTGAACGGCCCGCCGATGCCGACACCGAGGTAAATGGCCTGTTTTTCGGTCAGCTTCGTGAGCTTGACGCCAAGCTTGTCAAGATGCAGGCGGGCGACATCCTCGTCAAGGTGCTTTGGCAGCGTGTGCACGCCAACGGGATATTGTCCTGCCTTCGTGTATAACTCGATCTGCGCGAGCACCTGGTTTGTGAATGAATTGCTCATTACAAAGGAGGGATGCCCCGTCGCGCAGCCAAGATTGACGAGTCTCCCTTCGGCAAGCAGGATAATCTCCCTGCCGTCGGGAAGGCGGAACTTGTCGACCTGCGGCTTGATGTTGATGCGCGCAGCGCCAGACTTTTTCATGAGCCAGTCCACATCGATTTCCGTGTCGAAGTGGCCGATATTGCAAAGAATCACCTGGTCTTTCATGACTCGTATGTGCTCTTCGCGGATGACATCGCAGCAGCCCGTTGCCGTGACGAAGATGTCTCCTCGTGGTGCTGCCTCTTCCATCGTCGTGACTTCATATCCCTCCATCGCGGCCTGAAGCGCAATGATCGGGTCTATCTCCGTGATGATGACGCGCCCCCCGTAGCTTCGCATCGACTGCGCACAGCCCTTCCCAACATCGCCAAAGCCGGCAATGACAATGGCCTTTCCAGCAATCATGACGTCCGTTGCGCGTTTGATACCGTCGGCAAGCGACTCGCGACAGCCATAATGATTGTCAAACTTCGACTTTGTCACGGAGTCGTTGACGTTGATTGCAGGCATCTTGAGCGTTCCTGTCTTGTGCATCTGATAAAGGCGATGTACTCCCGTCGTCGTTTCCTCGGTGACGCCTTTGATTGCGGCAAGAAGGTGGGGGTATTTTTCGTGCACGAGCTTTGTGAGGTCTCCCCCATCATCAAGAAGCATGTTTGGTCCAAGCCCTCCGGGGAATTTGAGTGTCTGCTCGATGCACCACCAGTACTCCTCCTCTGTCTCCCCTTTCCAGGCAAAGACGTGGATGCCCATTGCTGCAATCGCCGCGGCAGCATGGTCCTGCGTCGAGAAGATGTTGCAGCTTGACCAGCGCACCTGTGCGCCAAGCTCGATAAGCGTCTCGATGAGCACGGCCGTCTGTACTGTCATATGGATGCATCCTGCAATCCTCGCGTCGGAAAGTGGCCTTGATGGACCGTAGCGTTTTCTGATGGCCATAAGGCCGGGCATCTCTTTTTCTGCGATCTCGATCTCTTTTCTGCCAAAGTCTGCCTGTGAGATATCCTTTACTTTATAGTCAGGAGCCGTCCTGGCAGCGGGCGTCATCGTTGCCGGAGCAAATCGATGCCCCGTGCCGACTGGCTGCGGCCCGGCGGGCTGTCCGATGCGCTGTTCTGCGATTGTCTGTTCCATGTTTGACACATCTCGTCGGTTCTGTTGCATAAGTTCTTGTTTGTGATGCTCTCCGATGCTCTCGAATATTTATATAGTTTCTTTGTAAATATTTGGAAAATATCCAAAATTATAAGATTATTATAGACAAGAATAGAAATATTTATATATTATATGGACATACTATTTGGAAAGGTTGGGACAGGCGTCCACACCATTTTCACGCCTGGAAAAAGTTGGGGGAGAGTTGATTCATAATCGCCAAACCTGAATCAACACTTGTTGGCGCAAGGATTCCCTTGCTTTTTCCAGGTGATCTTTTTGAAGTTAGATGAAAACGACCATTCCATTCTTTCCGCGCTCCGAAACGACAGCCGAAAGACGATTCGTGACCTTGCGGCAGAGCTTGGCATGCGCCCCTCGACGGTGCACGAGCGCATCCGCCGCCTGCGCGCATCGGGCATCATCGAGCGCTTCACGCTCAAGCTCAATAACGACGCTGTCAGGGAAGGATTCATTGTCTTCATGCTCGTGCTCGGGTCCCCGACAACATATGTCGGCGAGACCCTGCTCTCCAACTCGAACATCAAGGAGGTGTTTGGCATCACCGGGGAATATGACCTTCTCTTCAAGCTCAAGTTCAAAGATGTCAGCGCATTCAACGACTTTGTGATCAATTTCCGAAAGGAGAACAAGCACATCCAAAAGACGCTCACGATGGTCTGCACGGCGACGCTCAAGGAGGAATTATAATAATAAGAACGTGCGTGGCATCTAAAACTCCCGATGGTCCTGGAACTCCTTGAAGCGTTCCTCGATCTGCGCGTGACTGATCGCCTTGAGGCGCGCAATCGAGAAATCCTCTGCATTGAATGAGGCGATGACGGAGCCGTACACGATCGCGCGGCGGATGTTCCTGTCGCTTAGCTCATTTTGGCTCGCAAGGTAGCCGATGAAGCCGCCGCCAAAACAGTCGCCACAACCCGTCGGGTCCTTGATGACTTCAAGCGGGTAGCCTGCGCAATTGAAGTGAGAGTCCTTCGTGAACAGGAGCGCGCCATGCTCCCCTTTCTTGATGATGATCGCGCGCGGACCAAGCGACAGCGCCTGTTTTGTGGCCGCAACGAGATTCGGCGTGCCAAACAGTTGACGCGCCTCGCCATCATTGAGGAGAAGGACGTCGATCTTCCTGATCACCTCAAGGAGCGTTTCCTTCTTGTGTGTAATCCAGAAGTTCATCGTATCCATGACGACAAGCGCCGGGCTTTTCATCTGCTCAAGCACGGAAAGCTGGATCTGTGGATCCGTATTCGCAAGGAACACATATTTTGCGTCCTGATACTCTTCAGGAAGCTTCGGGTCGAATTCGGCAAGGCAATTGAGCTCTGTTCGCAGCGTCTTTGCCTCATTCATGTCAAATTCGTAAGAACCTCCCCACCGGAACGTCCTGCCCTTGCGTTCGATGCCAGCAAGGTCGACGTTTTTGGACTGCAAAAATTCGATATGTTCTTGCGGGAAGTCTTCCCCGACGACCGCGACAATCCCGCAGGGCGAGAAGAACGACGCGGCAAGCGATGCATATGTGCACGATCCGCCAAGAACCGCTTCGGCCTTGCCAAAAGGGGTCTCGATATCATCAAGACCCATCGAGCCGATGATCACCACCTCCACCATGCCTGTCGGAAGAAAACATAGTTTTTATAAATTTTGTGCGGTTTTGCCGGCAAGGGTTATCGCGCTGGGGGAGGAGAAAAGGGGAGTTATTTGCCTTCTTTCTTCTGTTTGAGGATGTGGCCTTTGAGCATGGCGATATTCTTTCGCGTCTCCTCCAGGCGTGCCTCAAGTTTCTTTTTGAGGAATTTGTCCTTGACTGTCTTTAATGCGTGCTCAAGCTCAGCTCGCTTTTTCTCCAGATCCCCAATCATGGTCGCTTCCTGCCTGTTCTGCTCGAGGAGCGCCTTTTCGCGCGCAGCCTTCTCGAAGAGCAGCTTTTCCACTTTTATCTCTTCAGTCTGGATCTCTTTGAGCGTCTCTTCGGCGCGGTACTTTGCCATGAACGGCTTTGTCCAATCATACTCCCCATTGATGAGAAAGTCAGGGGTAAGGAGACTGATGCCCGCTTTCGAGAACTCATCGAGAATCTCTTTGTGCAGCTGGCTTTGCGCAATGACCATCCGGCCAATATCGCGCAAAAGGCCATTGATCTGGTAGTTGGCCGCAACATTGCCAAGCTCGATGACGGTTACCCATGGCCCTTCCAGATTCACAGTCTTTGCTGCGCGGAGCAAGAGCTCTTCAACCTTTGTACGCGGGATGTCATAACCTGCACTAACCTTTGCACTGATAATTGAGCCGGTCTCGGAGAGATTCGAGAATTTGGTTGCGAGCATGACGGCGTTTGGGATTGTCACGAGCTTTCGCCATACGGTCTGAATCTCGGTGTGGAAGAAACTGATTTCCGTGACCTCGCCGACCTCTCCTTCAAACTCGATCATATCCCCGATTTGATACTGCTTGAGAATCTTGATGAGGACCCCGGACATGCCATTGGCGATGATCGATGAAGAGGAAAACGCAATGATGCCGCCCAAGATGAGGCCCATGAGCTGCAGGATGCTCGCTGAAATCCCCGGAATATTGATGAGGATGAGAATGATCGCGATTGCCCAGATGGTGATATCAATCGCATATTTTCCATACGCGCCGGGCCTGAATGCAAATTTTTTCTGAAAGTAGATGTAGATGCGGTCGGTGAGCCGGTGCGTAACAAGCGCAACGATGATGATGAGGGCGATGAAGACAATGTTTGGGAGATAAGGGATAATCTTCTCGACCATCGAAAAGTATTCTACCACCATGTCCTTTCCTTAGTACTTGTTGTTTATAAATATTTCTTTATAAAATTAGGGCTCAATGTAGCTCATACAACGATCATCACCGTAGCGTCTCGTGCCTGCGAGCCATGCCAAAGACCCGTCGGAACTCCTCTTCGAAGGGTTTTGCAAGCTCCGCATCGCGGATGATGAGCAGGTTCTCATCGTTTCGCGCATCCCCGTTATACGTCGGGTTAAAGCTTCCCGTGATGACGGTCCTGCCATCGGCGATGAACACCTTGTGATGCATCATCGCCGGGTTTGCGTCGTGGCGCGCATCGATTCCTGCGTCATGGAGCATGTTATACATGGATGAGCTGCTGCTTCCTGTTTTCTCGACGACACCTTGTACCGTAACACCCCGGTTGTGCGCATCGATGAGCGCATCGGCGATGCCGCGGTGCGTGAACGAGAATGCCATGAACAAGATCGTTTCGTTCGCACGCGAAAGCGTTTCGATGACTTTCTCTGCGCACTGGTCCTCCGGGCAGAAGAGCGCCTGGATGGTCGCATCGCCTTGCTGCACGGACCGCTTTCTTGTACGGTCTCCACGGCGATATATTCCTGACCAGAGCTCCTCGAACTCATCAAGAAAGTCTGACGCAATACGTCCGGATGCGATGACGACAACATTATTGTCATTTTGTCCATCTCCCTTCACCGTCGGATTCATGCTTCCCGTCCACACAACATGCTCATCAAAGATGCAGAACTTGTTGTGCATCTGTCCGTCATCGGTATCGATCCGAACGTGGCGTGCCATAGTTGATGCGGAAGGGGTTCCTTTTGCATTGCGATCATCGAGTACAAGGCGGACATCTTTGTTCTTCTCTATCGCGTCGATGAGCGCTGCGATAATGACGGGATGATCAAGATCATAGAATGCGCACGCGATGCTGCTGCTCTTGTTGATGAGAAACGCAAGCGCCGCCGCGCACGCGTCCTTGACGCAGAGCAATGCATGGGACGCCGGGCCGTCTTCGGTCATCTCAGCGGCCCGATAGCTTAGCGTCGCGATGTCGACTGCGACAAGCGCGACCACGAATGCCGTGAAGAGCAGAGCACGCATAGCAGTATGTGCAGAAAGGACACATTCATATGGCTTGCGTCAAGAAAATCGGAATGGCTTCGGTTGCAGAAGAAAATCTTTGTCTTTGAGGGAAGTTTATCCAGTCACGAGTTGGACAATGTGTTTTTCGACTTCCTTTATCTTTCTTGGGAAGAGCGACCCCACTTTCTTATCAATAATCGATTTGTCTGCCGTGAAAAGTCTGTTTGGCCGAATGCAACTCTGCACCGGGAGACTTCCATCTTTGAAATCTGATTTCTCCAGTGAAATCGTGTACTGGTCCTGCCGCGCTTTGCTTGTAATCTGGCAAAGGATAAAATCGTCCCCTACAAGATTCGCAACAACAAGGGCAGGCCTCCGCTTTGTCGAGCTCAAATCAGAAAAGGGAAAAAGGACGACGACCACGTCCCCTTTCATAAATCCTTCCATGCGTGCTCATCCTCTTTGCTTAACCAATCTTTGGCAAGGGACTTCTGACTGGCTAAAGCCAAAGCCATCTTCTCCTGGAACGTATCGAATGGCCGCAACTCGACACGGTCTTCAAATGCCAGAATTACAATTTTAGCCCCTTCTTTGAATCCTTCCAGATCCCTGATGTCTTTTGGGATTGCAATCTGCCCCTTGCTTGTGATGGTGGCGCTTTTCATTTCAATAAGGTTCATGCGAATACCATCTTACAAGTAAGAATTGTAAGAATTTAAAGCTTTCGCTTCTCTATCTCTCAGCGAGCGCGGCCGCGATCTCTTTTGCGCTTGATGCGATGCTAAAGCGCGTCTCGGGATGGTTCTTCTCCAAGCGCTCCAATATCGCCTGCACATCGCCTTTCGGGCGCGGGGTGAAGGTGAGCTCTTTTGCTTCTGCATAGGCAAGAACTTCGGCATCCGTGAGCGGCAGGAAGAGCTTGATTGTGCCCCCGTGACCAAGACCTCTTGGGGGCTCTCCGGAGAAGACCGCCTCAAGTAGTGCCACTATCTCATCGTCGAGCGTCCAGCACAGCACGCGCACGGCATTTTCTGGCGCGCTAAATCCCTCTTTTTTCTCTTCGGGCAGGAGGGTTATCGTTACGGGCATCCCTTTGACGATAGCCCTCAAGACATGCTCACTGAGCGGATTGTCGACAGTATATGTTGCATCTTTCCTGAGAAGATCGTGCTCGCGAAGCTCTTTTGCGATGCGGCGCTCCGCCCATCGGCACAAACAGTGCCTGCATAGTTGCAGGCGGATTCCGGGAACCGCATCTTTTTGGCATCGCTGGCATCGCATAGAACTGGAAGAGAAAACAAGGACTTTAAATGGTTAAGGGTTTTTCTTTATCGGAAGTTGCTCGACGAGTCCGGAGAGTCTGGAGTAGACCCCCGCCATCTCGTGGTTTCCTTCGTTTTGGGCGAAGTTTGCCGCCTCCGCGAACAGCCCGCAGATCTCCGCTCCGATGCTGTTGCATGCGGTCTGTGTGGTATCGCGCGTGACGAACTTTCTCATCTTTGAGGACATCGATGGCTGGAGGAAATCCTTTGGCACGTAGATGTGGTCTGCCTTGCCATCAAGCAGATCCTTGCCGCGCTGCAGGTACCGTTGCCCACGATTGATATCGTCTTCTGCGCAGGCGGCGCGAAGATAGAAGAACGCTGCTTCCTTATACTCTTGTGCGGCCTCTGCGGTGCTGCCCGCTTTCGCATACAGTCCAGCCCGTGCATAGATCGCGATCGCTTCCGGATAATTGCACATCTTGAATGCAATATCTGCGGCGCGATCAACAAACCCTCTTTTCTCAAGGTGCGCTATTGCCCGGTGGACATCGATTGGCTTTGCCGTAATCTCCTTCTCGACGGCAAGCACCGTCGCTTCGAGCCTGCCTTCTTCTGTGCGCAGTTTGTCTCGGAGTTCTTCGAAGAGGATCTCCCTGAGCGGCTGTGCAACGATGGGCATTTTGCGCGTATGGAAGGCGCACGGGTCCCTTGGTATGTCTTCAGAGGGTTTTTCATCAGAAGGTTTTTTATGGACATCGCTTTGCGGGCCGCTGCCCATGACGGAAGCGCCATTCCCGGTCAGATAGACCTCCCGCTCCTGAGGATTCTTTGGGACGATCGGCAGAAACATCGCCGTGCGCGTTGTGCGGGGTCCGCTTCCTTTTGGCATGCTCCGCAGAAAAAGGCCATTATTTATAAATGTTTCTATTTTAACCACCATGTAGTGGTTATTTTAGTCAGATCTTTTTGATGCTACTTTTAAATACTGAATTGACAGAAAAGCATAAATATAACCGTGGACTACTCATCAGTAGTCTGTGGGGTGGTCGCTCCTTTTATGATCTATCACCTCTTTTCCCCAGCAGAGGCCGGAACCCGTTTTCGGCTTCTGCTAGGGTTTCCAATCACCTCTTTTTCCCCTACAAGGCGCCCCTTCGGGAGCGCTTTGGAGGGGTTTTCCTGCGACATGCGAGAGCCCTTTGCTCTTCCTTTCTCCTCTCTTTTCCTGGATATCCTCTTTTTGGTTTGCCGCTCTTTGTGGCCAGGCCAATGGCCAAGCCCTTCACTGATAAGAAAACCAAGGGTGAGACCGGCAAGGAAGACAAGCACCCACTTTCTCTGCACGATTCCAACGGAGAGCGTCTTTTCCGATTCGAAATAGATGTCAAGGTTGCCAAGCTCGAGCGCGTACTCCGCATACAGGAGCGAGGAGAATGGTGCGCTATCGGCAAGCTCACCCGCATATTCATAATAGCTATAGCCAAGGATTGGAAAAATATCCTCTTCCTGCTGTTCTGCGATCATGCGCTGTGCCGCCAAAAGCTTGCGCTCAAGAAGCGCCGGGATTTCCTCCTGCCCAACACCCACAACGCTTGCGAATACATTGATCCTGGCTTTCGTGATCGTCGCCTGATAGAGGCACATCACATACTCTTCCTGGTCCTTAAATCGTTGTGCCAAATCAAGGTCCTCGCGGACGTCCTCAAGAAGGGTTGGAAACATAAGCTCCATATACTGATAGTGCTCCTCGGTCTCGTGCAGTTTCTCTGCACAGCCCCTTGCAAGGTCTTCTGCGCTCATCTTGAATCTGCGTCCCGGCCGCCCAAAAAATGTACTCCATGCAAGCGCCGAATTTGCACGTTCGGTCGCGAACGCAAGATGGGGAGCGCTTGCGCGCTCGTCGTTTCTCTCCAGCGCTTCTTGCGCAAGATCAAGATGCTCCTTTGCCTCCATAAGGCGCGCCTTGACGACCATGAACGTCTGCAAATCCGTGATTGTCCTGATCGGGTACTCGTCGACGACATGTTCCGTCTCGGTCATGCTGCTCTCCAACGCCTTTTTTTTTGCCAGAAGTTCAAGCCGGCCCGGCTGCTGCGCGATGAGCAGCAGGTGGTGATAGTTGACGCCAGCGCCAAAGCAGAAGCTTGCCATGGAATAATAGCTTCTGGCCTCCTTTGACTCCATCGCACGTCGTGTGAGGTTCTCTGCACTTTCCTTGATAGTATGGTCCTCGTCCGTGAAGACTGCATGGCGTTTTGCCCTTGCCGCATCTAATGATTGATCCAGAAGATCGCTGCGGTTGCACAAGCGCTCTGCAAGGTATTGCATCGTCTGCTGGTACCCCTCATCCGCCTTGAGTTTTCTGTCGCGATGCCGGGATGGGATGCCCGTAAAATGTTCAAGTGCATCATCAAGCGTCCCTACCTCGACGACCGCAATGCCAAGCGCCTCGCCGAAGCGGGTAAGATCAACACTCGTATTCTCCGATGGCAAGACGGCCCCCGCTCCGGGAGGAAGGTGCATGCGTTGGCCTAACGGGATGAGGAGCGTCGTGATGTTCGCCTGCGCCGCCGACCTGATCTTTTCCGGCAGGCCGCCGACATTGCCGATGAGATCTCCTGACGTGATGATACCAGTTATGACAACATCGTCACGGAGATCAATATCTTCGAGGACAGCGATCGTCACGACTGCGGCAGCGGCTGTTGCGCTCGGTCCGCCAACAATGGCTGAATCCGCATGGATAGTATAAAAGAAATCGTATTTGGAGCAGTCGGCGTCCGCATATTTGCAGGCGATGTTCTTCGCAAGCCGCATCGACATCTGCGTGTCGAGTTTCGATGCGGGAAGCGTCTCCAAAAATACGCGGCCAGAGCCCGGCTTGATCTCGAGGAAGAGATCTGCGATGCTTCCCGTCGTCATGTTCCCTCCCTCCGAGACGGCGACAAGGCGCGTGTATGCATCCTGTTTTCCTCCCGTCACGATAATCGCGCCAAGAATGACGATGAGCGCAAGGACGAATGCGGAGCGTCGGATCATGCCCGGTGCTTGCCGGGCCACAATTATAAAGTTTGTCGTCGATATCCTTCGCTCCAGGCGGCTTTAAAAATAGCTGTGGAAGAGCGCGCTTGTCGCGTACACTTCAAGAAATGACGCGCCGACAACAAGGATTATGGCAATGGCAAGAAGCGCAAGGCTGTCGTGGAGCACATTGCGAAATGCCCTCGTCCCCCAGCGCTCGGACGTGATCGCCTTGGAGAGCACCCCTCCTGCGATCGCGGCAAGAAGGAAGTCTGCCATCTCCGGAACCACGTGCACCGAGAAGAACGCAATGACGAGCGCCTTCTCCGCAAGGGTCGTGGCGATCTTATGCATGACAAAAACAAGGAAGCTTGAGAAGACGCTCGCGTTGAGGATCGTCAGGAATATCCCTCCAGCGCCATAGAAAATGGAGAGCAGAAAACAGATCATGATAACAAGCAGGTTATTTTCGAGGATGCCGGCTACCTTGTCGATCCCTCTCTCGAGCGGTGTGTCAAGAAAGCTTTCGATGAGGTCTCCGGAGAGGCCTTCGCGGCTCTCAAGAAACGTCATCTGGTACGAGAACACCGATCCAATCTCATCGGTGATGAGCCCGAAGAGAAGAAATGCCGCAAAGATGCCGATGAAGAGAAAAAGGTACGCCTTGATAATCTGTGCATGGTTTGCAAAGAAGCGCCGAAGACCAAGTGCAGTTTCGGCCCGCTCTTCGTCTGCAAGAAGTTTGGCAAGCATCGGCACGATGAGCAGCGTCGCCAGGAAAAGCATCGCGACGGAGGGATTCGATGGGAAGAAGATCCGCGCGATGACAATGCCGATAAGTGTATGCGCAAATCCAATAGGGAGTGCAAGGGAAGGCCGCCGCTCTACCCACATTGCATTGATCGCTTCGAAGACCATTGTCCTTCCTTTCTGTCATCCGTATGGCTGTCTCTTGCGAAGATGGTTATCATCTATAGCCAGGATTGTCCTTTTCCTTCCCTGCTGTCCTTGTAAGCACTGCTATACCACCACCGACGAGCAGGAGGACGATCGCTGTCCAAAGCGCCTTTCTTCCCGCTGCACTGCGCAGAGAGAAGAGGCCTGTTGCCGCACCAATACCACGTGCATTGGGCCCGTGCGAATCCGCATCGGGATCGCTTGCGGCATCGGGGATAATGGATCCTCGCTCCTGCTGTAGAGCCTGCGCATCTGGCGGCTGCTCAGCGCCAACCTCAGGGCTTCCGGCTGCCATTGGGGAGGTTTCAACAATGCCAAGCTGGGTAGGATTGGTGCTTCCGTGACGTCGGTTCCCGGACGTGTCCGGCTTTCCCGGTTCACCCCTTATAACAATAAAGGATACCTCATCCTCATGGACAAAGCCCGTGAGCGCTTCAGTGACGCTTGCGCGCAGCGTGTATGTTCCGTCATCCTCTGGAGCATCGAAGGCATAGGAGAAGCTTCCGCTGCCGCTGATATTGGCAAGCCGTGCAAAGCCATTTGGCAGCCAGATCTTCACCTGCGCCTCAGGTATTGCCGAGCTGTCATCCTTTCTGACTGTGCCGGTGAACGTGACTTCCTCACGGGGCTGGATGTGGTCGGGGCCGATCGCGAGCATCGTGGACAGGCCGATGGCCGAGTCCATTGAGTAACGGCCACCGACCCAGTCCCAGAAGCCGAACATGTTCGCCGGGTCGATGCCGAACGCCGCCACCCCGGCCTCGTTCGTCGAGACGGCGACGAAGTGCTTCGCCACCGCTGGCTC
>CAZRZZ010000033.1:0-5082 GCA_964604755.1 uncultured Methanosarcinales archaeon
GCGGAGGGAACATCGGAAGAAAGGATTCGGCGCGCGTCATTCTCATCCAGGCGGGAGACGTCGATCGGCTCTATGCGCGCCTGGCCAAGAAACTCAAGGCGGACGATGGCATTCGCGACAAGGCACGCAAGCTTTGCGCTTTGCGCTTTGTCGATGTGATATAAGGCGCGGACACTGTTCTCGTTTTCGGGGCCGCCGATGTGGATGCTCACCACAAGGTCTGCATTCGCGATCCCTGCGTGGCGCTTCTCGATCGTTCCCTGCTCGAGGATGCGGCAATTCGCGCAGATGCTTGTTAGCGCCTGCGCGATACGTCGTGTGATCACATACTCGGAGAATTCAAGGAATTGTTCACCGGGATCGTCACGGGACTGGCCAGCGTCGATGACAATGTCCAACTCATCGAACGCCGCCCCCGAAGCAATGTCAGGGCATGCTGCGCGGCCAAGCGCCTGGCGTTCGGTCGAGATCGTGATGTCCGATCCTGCCTTCGCAAAGGAGATGATTGGTGGTGTTGTCATGTACCTCGCGATCGGATGCGTGCGCTTGTCCGCATATTGACTGATATACCAAGAAGGAAGCGTCGCAGGCGTCGCGACACGCACCGTCCCTTCGCCGATGTCAAACACGTACGGGCGGACGTTCTCGCGGTAATCATAGACGATGTTTCCTGCGATCGCGTGCAGCGTGTCTGCGGTGAGCGCAAGATCATTGGCAAGATATACCTTCTGCTCGCCCGCGTTTGTCCCAAGATCGACGGCGCGATAGACAAAAAGACTCATTAGAAGAGCGCCGATGAGAAGCTCTGCAGCCGTATAGAGCGCCCGCTGTCCCCTCTTTTTTTTAAATAGCATGCTTGGCGAAATAAGGGGATATCGCTTTATATTCTTTACGGTGTCCTCGACGAGAAACAGCTATCTCAACGTCTTATGGTGCGCTCTCGCAACGGTCACCAATCGCCGCCACAACCCAGCGGCAAAGCCGGGGGTGCTCGAAGAGGCAGTCTCCCTCATTTTGCCGTGAACTGCACTCTGTATCGGGGATGCGGATGCTCTGCAGGCGCACGCATCCGCCCTGAATCCATGCGCACACGGGCGGGAAGTCCATGCAATGGTCAAGCGTCTCGCGCGCCTCGCAATCGAAGACATCCTTTGCGGTCTGTGCCGTCTGCCGCATGTTCTCGTCTTGCACAACGTGCAATGCCTCATCGGTATACTGGATTGCCTTATCCCAGGCTTCGCCGTGCTGCGCCGCAAGACGGCGCTGCGTGTAGACCATGTCCTGCTGGTATTGCGTCAAGTGCATATAGTCACGCGATGCAAGAAATGCGTCATAGTTCTGCATCAGCGCCAAAAGATCGGCGTGGAGCGCCTCTGTCTCTTCGATGCTTTGTATCTGTCCCCTGCGGGTGAGGAGCTCCTCCCAGCTGCGTTCAAGTTTATGGTATTGCTCGATGGCACGATTTCGTCGTCGATGAAGCTCTTCGGACCTTTCGGGAGCACAGGTATCCCGGTTCGTACATACCGCGATGTGCCCCCCTGCAGTCTTCTCGACGAAGACGGGGGCGGCGACCGTCACCGCCTGCTCCGCAAGGACATCGATACCCGGGAACGGGTCCCAAATGCTGGACCAGTCATCCTCGCTTTCGATGACCACAAAACCGCCTTTCCAGGCAAACGAAGAGGTCATCGTTCTCCCGGCAACGGTGTACTCTTCTGTTCCCACATTCGTATAGTGGGGGATGCGGATATCCTCTCCGTCCTCGCCAAGATTGACGCAGCGCAGTGTGCGCTCCCAATGGATAGTCTGCGCGACATCCAGATTCTTGACGAGGCAGATGCAGCGATTGTCTGCTCCGCATTCCGGTGTGTCCGGAAGGTATGCGCGCCGCTGCACGACCATCCCGTTTTGGAGCACGCGCACCGCTTCGAGGGGGGTGCCATCAAAGCCGATGATCGCCCAGTCATTCGGGAGGCGGAGGAGCACGGAATCCCTTGTCCCTTCCGGCTCCTGATCAATTTCATGCATCAGCGCGACAAGGCGCACAAATGATTCGTGCCCCTTGGCTTCGCTCTCGTAGGAGAAGATGTCGGAAAAGATCACGAGCGCTGTGATGAGCATGGCGACGGTTAGGACGAGGCCTATCGTGAATTCAAGCGCAATCCCTTTGCGTGCAAGGTCCCTCATCGTCGCCTCTTATCTCATGATGCTTCTTCTACCGCTGGGCCTGTCTCTTCGCGCCGACCGCATGTGTCCGCGTAAAGCTCAAGCGTCACACCCTGTGTCGGGAGGCATCCATAGAATGGGCTGTCTGCATCGCGGTCGATCTGCTCTTCCCTATCACCAGGGTCGCATGCGGCGGGTCTGCAGCGATCCACGTTGTTTGGGATGCCGTCCCCGTCAAAGTCGTTCACGCCGCGGATGAAGCCTTCCACCGTCTCACCCCCTCGCTTGAGGAGGTATTCCCGCGCGATCCAGATGAGGATGAGCGCGACGACGACGAGCACGACGAGCAGCATGATCTGCTCGGTCGCCCCAAGTCCCTTTCTTCCTGTTCTTTTTTGCAAGCTTTGCATGGTGCCCATGGACGATCACCTCGGTGCATCTCTTTCAATGCTTTCTTGTGAATAGGATGGGACGATTTCGTAATATATACGCCGCTCGTTCTCCGAAAGACCAAGATAGCGCAGTTCTGCGATATCAATTGATATTGTTTCCCCTGTCGCCGTTGTATAAGGGATCGTGAGCATTGTGCGCGTCGTTTCGTCTTCGCTTGGGCGCAACGATGCTTCGATCGTGCGTATTCCATCATCGCTCTGGTAGGTGAGCCTGATGCGGCCGCGCGTGATCTCGCCGATGCCCCAGATATCACTTTCCGTGAGCCCTTCGCGCTCGTGCGTGATGTGCTCGAGGCGTGGGATGAGTTCGCGCTCTCCCGTCGGAGTTATACCCTCATCGAATCGCTCTTCGATCCAGAAATATCGCGCCCGTGTGAACCCAAGAGAGCTCCAGTCCCTGCTGACCTCAAACGCCCCCGCGAACGCGACATCATAGCGGAAGCCGCGCCCAAGGACGTCTCGTCGACGCTCTTCAATAACTGAGGGGCTGATATCAAAGAGCGGCGGCTCTTCTACGGAAAGATTCGTGTCGATGATACCAAACCTGACAAGCTCGTTTGTGATTCGCGGGAACAGGCCAGACCCGGCAAAATACAGGAGAAGTGCAATGAGTCCGACGGCAATGAATATCACAAGCCCGATGACGACACCGATGCTCATCCCCTTGCGTGAGGATGCGACTCTCATCGGAAACCCCGCAATGATCTTGTCAGATTGTGCAGCTGCATCTCGCTTCCCTTTGCGGCATAGTAGTAGATGACGCCCATCGCAATGATTGTCGCGATCGCGAGGATGAGAAGGATGACTTTCCAGAAGCCTTCAGCCTGGCCATGGTTGGAGAGCATAAGCCTTGCTCGCCAGACGGCAAAAACGGCACGCTCTTTGACTTCCTGGATGCTTGCGGTAATCTGTTTCATGGGTTCCCTATCTAATCGCCCGTCTCTGCCTCCTCGCCAGAGATGTAACACTCGCGCGCACGCTCGACTGGCGCGATGTAAAGCTTGCTTGCACCGCGCTCTGGCCGGCTTGGGTCCTGTTCGGCAAAGACCCAATCAGGAGCCATCCTTGCGAACACATCCGAAGCGATGTCAAAAAAGACAATCGCATAAAATCGGTCGCTTGAAATATCATCACTAAGAAGCTCGATGTTGTCTTCCCTGCCACGGCCGACGATGTGCGTCATGTCACGGTTGAACGTGGCATACAGGTTCTGATCGGATCCAGGGTAGGAGATTTCTTTAAGATAAGAATTAAATTGCACATCGGTGATTGGTTCTTGCAGGTTTGGTGCACGGAATGTATAACAGATAAAGCATTTTTTTCCTGGTCCTAACCAATCCGCATCGAACGGGCTGAACCTTCCTGAACCCATCTGGTACCAGCAGTCGCCAAGCAGGCGGATGATCTCCTGCGATGCCTGCGGCGCGGCCTCACCTTCGATTGTCCTGTCCTGTGTGCGGCACGCGCGCGGCCATGGCTTTGCTGCGGAGGTTAGACCACCAGGCCTCACTCCATAAACATCTTCACTCACATCACGGAGCTTTTCAATTACCCAGTTCTGCGCGGTGAGCGCGCCAAGGCATGCCTGCGGACCTGCCTCCTCATGCGCGGCCTGACCGATGCGAAAGACGATGAAGGCGACAAGGACGAATCCGATCGCCATGATAATGAGCATTGCGATCATCTTTTCCTGCCCTTTCTTCTCCTGTTGTATCATCTTCTATCATGCTTTATTGGAATGCCTGCCGCAGCACGTACGCAAGTCCGGCAAGCAATGCGACGACGAGCAGCGCCATAAGGATAAGTTTCACCAGCGACTCTTCCTGGGCTTTCTTGTTCATGATTCTTCCTCACCAAATATTGTCTCAAGGCTTTCGGGATAAACGAAATTGGTGATCCGGAAATTATCCTGCTCGAAATCGATGACCGGGTGGTATGGTCCAATGATCTGGCGGAATTCAAAGCAAGCCCCCCACACGTCCTCTGTTGGACTATCTTGTGCAAGGGCGAGGGTGCGGACATTCTGGTCCGACCAGAGCTCTTTGCAGGCCGTAAAATCTGTTGCTCTGGTAATCGACCGTATCGTATCACAGGTAGGGCTATCGGATCTGATATATTCCTCATATTCACGGAATACGCGCTCCTTGTTTGCAAGCCAATTGTCCAGTCCGTACGTGCTCTCATCATAATACCCGAGCAGGTGTGCACGCAGGAGCAAGACCCAGCTTTTGCACATCCAGTTAAAGTAATTCTGGGATGCAGCATAACGTTTTTTCTCCTCGCTTGCAATGCGGAACGCGGCTTCTGCAGCAAGGGTAAGCTGCTCGAAGCTCTTGACCGTGTTGTAGTCAAAGGGTGTTGTTTTCGGGGTCATCGGTCGGCTTGTCGGTGGCCGATACTGTGCGAAACGGTTGATGATGAGCCCTTTTGCCGCGTCATACTCTGCGCTGATGCGCGCAAGATC
>CAZRZZ010000033.1:5092-11524 GCA_964604755.1 uncultured Methanosarcinales archaeon
TTCTGCGGGAGTCAGAAGTGCTCTCTCCTTCCTCGCGCTCCCTTTCCACTATACCAATGCAGCAGGGCCGGTTCTCTGCACAATCATAATCAATTCGTTGCGTTCCTGACGGGCAGGTCGGCTCGTCAGCGCAGAATCCGGCATGCGCTTCGCAGGACTGCTGGCGCTGCACCTCCTGCGGGATGACACGAAGAGAATAGATAAGGACCACAGCTACGACGGCCATGATGACCATCATAACAACTATCTGGGAGATGCCTTTCTTATCCATCATCGACGCCTATGAAGAGCAGCATATCTGGCTTGCGCAGTCAAGTTGCCCATAATCAATCCCGCCGCGCAAGGCACAGTCCTCTGAAGTCCGGCATGTGCGAAGCGTTCCGGGAACCGCGCAGCGCTCGCCTGATGCATACGGCCTTTCGGCCTTCTGCAGACCTTCGCTTGTCTCACGCAATTTTCCTGTCATAATAAGGACGATCACGACAAGCACGATGAGGACCAATATGGCGATGACAATCGTGTTCAAGCTTAGCCCCTGCCCCTTTGTTGCGTGTCTCATGATGTATCCTCCTGTTGTTCGACAATGCAGCATACCTTGTCGCGTCCGCAGCCGGCACCAAATGCGGCGACCTCCGTCTCGCCTAGTCCACAGGACGGTTTACACATGCCAGTGAACTCGCCAAAGTCAAGAAGCCCCTTGCATTGCGTCACGGTCTGCTGGGAGCGTTGTGCCGTGCCCGTGAAGATTACGATGAGAACGACTGCAGCAATCATCGCGAGCACGGCGTACGCGACAATGTCCCACGCGATAACCCCCTGCTTTGCACGTGGCATCATTGCCTACACGCCCACGCAGCATAGGCCATCGTCAGGACTTCCCGGATCATTCTCCAGATTGAGGTCGCACACACCGGAGCGCTCGATGCGCTGGTACTGGCCCGAGCACACCGACTCGTCCATGACGCAGCTGCCACCGAGGCTTGCGCATGAGTCAACACTTTTCCTGAACATGCCAATCCTGCCCGTGAATATCAGGCTCATGACAACAAGCACCAAGAGCGCCAAAATAGCCACGATAATAAGGTTCACAGAAAGATCCGCACCTTTTTTCTTCAGCTGCACGTCCATCACCTCTTGAATTTGGAACTATAAATATAAGGGAAAAGGGATTTATAAAGGTTTCGGCGACAAAGGGCGCAAGGTCGCATCAGCCGCAGATCTGCAGCATGATCTCGAGCACTCCGCGCTCGATTGGAAACGGCTGGATGCCCGGTGTCTCGACATTCACATACCCGGATTCGATGAGCTCCCGCGTACACCGCTCTGTCTGGATAGGATCACTGCCCCCAAATATGTCATGCAGGCCGTTGATCTTGGCCGTGAACTGATATTGATAATTCATCGTTCCAAGCACTTCATCAAGGATCGACGCGATGTTCTCCCGTGCATACGCGCACGTGAGCTGGCCACTGCCGCAGTCGATGCTGCCGCTCGGCTGGCGATTTGCGCAATTGGCAAGCACCGTTGCGAATGTGTACCCTTTGCAGTCCGTGTTGCTCTTTGTCATCGCATCGATGAGGTTCTGTGCGAGCTGTTTTTTGGCGAAGCGCTCATGCGGCCTCTCCTGCGGTTTGAGCGTCATCGTCAGGAGGAACGTCACGCCGATGATGAGGATGATGACGACGATCGCGATGCCAAGGATCTCCATCTGGCCTCTTGTGCGCAAAGTCGTCCGCTTCATCGGAACACCTCGACCTTGAGGATCGCGATGCTGTTTCCCTGATCCAGACGCTTTGTCGGATCCTTGAGCGTCACCGGGACAAACGTCGGGATGACTTCAGTATAATCATCGTCTGCCGGCGAGTTACCATAGAGGTAGATAATCTCGCGCTCGTCAGGGGGGAAGATCTTCTCGATCGTGACACGGCTGTCATGGAAGAGAGACTCGTATTCGAGAAATGCCTCTTCGTCAGTTTCGATGAGTCTGGCAAGCGCAAATACCTTGTATTCATCGAAGCAGTTCTCGACAATGTAATTATCCTGAGAGCAGACGACCTCGGGAAGGTAGGAGACAGTAAGCGCAATGCGGATAGCCTCTTTGACGAACTGCTCCTGAATCGACTCTTTTATGGTGCCGCGCTGCCATGCGCCGTAAAACAGGAGGCCCATGGCAAGAAGGATGAAGAAGACGAGCATGATCGCGATGTTCTCACCAAACTTCACCTGCCCTCTCTTGCGTGTCATTTCCATCTTTTCCTCAATACATCGTCGGGCACGATGCGCGCTGCGCTTGCCTTACCACCTGACGAAGCGGCGCGTCGCCTAGCCGCAGAATATCTATGATATTCCGCGCTATACTCGCCGCCTCACCCGTGCCGATACTTCCTCCTCTTCCAGGTTCTGGGAAATCGAGGTATCTATCAAGGAGCGTGTACGGAAGATACCGTGTGCACTCCGCCTCATCAAAGTAGGTGATTAATCGCTGCGTGCGCTCCTTGTAGACCTTCGCGACATTCCGCATCCGACTGATCGCGCGCTCCATCATGCAGGTGTATGTTTCATGGTCTGATGCGAAGATCGCGCCAAGCACCGCTTCGGTGCCGAATGCGGGGAACGGCTTCATCTCATATGCTGTACTTCCAGCCTCGCGCACCGTCGAGAGGTGCAGCATCGCGCCGCCATTCTCCCATCCTGCGACGCTTATGTCACCATCGATTGCAAGGATACTTACCCGAGCGGCGCGGAACTCATCGGGGATCCTCGGAAGCGATGCACCAGGCGGAAGCGCGCTTGGCAGGAACACGAACTTCACATAGGGATTCTTCTCATACTCAAGTGCATCAAGGTTCCCGACAGGAACACATTCGACATCCATGCTCTTTGGAAGGATCTCACCAAGTTGCAGGTTACGCTCGGAGTCGATGATCGGGCCCCATTTTGAGTTATCCCCAGGCTCAGGATTACAGTCTGCATCTTTGCCGACGACATAGTACTTGTCATCCTTGCCCGTCATGTACATAAAATTAGCTACCTTGAACGGCACATCCCAGGAGAGCGTCCACATGATAAGTTCCTCCGCCTCGATGCGCGAGGGTGCGAATAGAATTGTCTGACCTAACTCTTTTGGTATTCCCATCATCGAGAAGTCCGTGCAAGACACATCGATTGGGATGTCGGGCATCTCAAGCACATCCTCACGCCCGACAGAGACACCCTGTCCGGTGAAGAGAAGCCCCATATCTGAAAGGATGTCTGCTGCAAGGGAGCGATCAGATGCCTGCTTTTGCTTTTGGGCGATCATGACGAAGAATGTGATGATAAGCGCGCCGATGATGAGCACGAAGATCCAGTTGAACTGGATCTCGATCGCTCCGGTCCTGCTTTGCCATCGTTTCATGTTCATTTCTTTTGCTTTCCTTTCTTTGCGCCCTTCTTTCCGAGCTCTTCAAAAATATCACCGCCTATTTTCTTGCCAAGCTCTTCAAGGCGGTCAACTTTTATCTTCGTTGCAAGCTCCGATTCTCGTGCACGCTTTTCTGGAAGCTTTGCGAAGATATCTTCCTCTTCTGCTTTCCTCTTCTTTGCCGGCAACCTCTCGAAGATATCTTCCTCCTTCTCTTCTTTTCTTGAAATCTTCTCGAGTTTCTCGAAATCCACATCTTCAGGTTTGATCATCGCCGGCGCTGGAGCCTTTTTCTTGCCAAGCTCTTCGAGGGAGACCCATTCCTCCGTCGGCAATGCGGGCCTTGCTTCCTTCTCTGGTATCATCTTCTTCGCTTTTGGGATGGGCTTGCCAAAGCGCGCAAGCGTTTCTTCGCGTTCCTCCTCCTTCTTTGCGCGTTCCTTTTCAACTTTCTCCCGAATGCGTGCCTGTCTGTGCAGCATCGCCTCCTGCTCCTGTGGTATCATCCGTGGCGGGAGCGGCACTCCTTGCCGCGGTATGCGCGCTGTCGGAAGGCCAACGGGGGGCGCAGGCGCCGGTGCTCCTCTCTTTGTGTATGCAAGATAGCCAGATCCGCCGCCGATGAGCGCAAGTCCAAGGATGACAAGTCCCCATGTGAGGAGGAACCTCGCCCAGCTGAAGGGTTCTTTTGCCTCTTCCGATGGTGTTTCTGGTGCTGTGACGGCAGGTCCGGCTTCGCTTTCGCAGAAGCCAAAGGAGCAGCGTCCGGTGATGCAATCTGAATCCACATGGCAGCGCAGGCCTTCTGCGCATGCGTCACAGTCGGGGCCTCCACAGTCGCTGTCTGTCTCATTGCCATCCTTTGTCCCATCCGCGCAGGTCGCCTCTTCGCACGTGCCTGCATCCGAGCAATAATTCGATACGCAGTCGCGGTCGTTATCGCATTCCTGGCCGACGCTACACGCATCACATGTGCTTCCCCCGCAATCGACGTCGCTTTCCGCGCCATTCTTGGTGCTATCATCGCAGGAGACACTCTGGCAGACGCTATCGATACAGTATCCGCTGAGGCAATCCGAGTCGAATGCGCAGGAGCTTCCGACATCGCATGTTCCTCCACACGTTCCGCCGCAGTCGACATCCGCCTCGCCCTCATCTTGTCTGCCATTGCCGCACGTTTCAGAGCTCTCGACTATGATCTCTTGGCTTCCAGACACATTGTTTCCAATTGTGTCCTCAGCGTAATAGCAGAGTGTTTGCGTGCGCACAACACTCACGGGGCCGACGTAGCTTGTCGTTGCCTCGCACTCCTGCAACGAATCGGCAAGGCCGGTCCGGATGGAGGCATTGTCGCATCCGCTCTCGTCCTCGCAAAAGACCGCGACGGTCGTGATGCCGGCAAGCCTGGATTCTTCAAGCGAGATTTCGGGGGGGTCGTGCTCAAGGCATGCGTAGCGCGTCGGATCGACCGTGATCGTGATCGTGCTCTCCGGCCCTTCAAGGCCTGCATTGTTGATCGCTCTCACCGAGATGGCAGCGCTGGTGCTGTTGCCTGGGATGGAGCCGGACGGCAAACTTGAGATCGTGTTTCCCGAGAATCTCGTCCCCGTCGTGCGTACCGTGGAGCGGAATTCCCTGACACCGGATTCCGGATCGTCAGCGGCAAGCGTAAGTGGCACGGGCAGGCTTACGGGGTCTGCCTCGCAGGTGATCGGCTCCCCTTCGACCTCCACGGGGCCGGGTGGCGTCGTGTCGATCGTGAACGTCTGCTCAACCGTCTGCTCCTGGAAGATGCCGCCTCGGCCGCTTCTGCACGTCATGCTCACCCCATGGTCACCGACAGAGAGCTCTCCAAGGTCGGCATCATGCGTGCGCCGGGGGTCTGCTTCGGTCGTGATATCCACCCGTGATCCTCCATCGAGCGCGTAAGAACAATACGATGTTTTCTCTGTGGAGATGGTGAGTATCACGGTCGTGTTTGAGGTATATCTTCCGGGGCTTGTCACGCGCACCCCAATTGCGGCAGAAAGATCGACTAAGACGCTTGCTTCAAATGGCCCGCTTGTAAGCCCTGCGCGGTCCTCACACTCGACGCTCACTGCGTACGTGACGCGATCCGCATCAGGGAAAGTCAGTGCGGTGCTTGGTCCATCGCTGAATGCCTCAACAAGGAAACGGTTATACCCGTCGAATTCGTGCATGGCCTCATATGCAAGTGTTTCATTCACGGCGTACCTGCAAATGACGGGTTCTGACGCCTCGACCATGAGCGTGCTCTCAAACGGCCCTCCTCCTAAAGGGTATTCGATGATCGTTGCCGGATCGAACTCTGCACTTGAAATTGTTGGCGCGATCGTGTCGATGTAGACTTCAAGACGTCTTGTGTTTGGCCGGTCGCGGTCATCGAGACAAATCATGTAAAATGGCCGCGGCGGCGCGTTCTCGACAAGCCCGGCGACGGTCGCATAATTGTTGATTTGATGGATGCGGGCTCGCGTGTCGGGAGGAGGGATATCAAACCAGCGGAGCCCGAATGCATCAAAGTCATTGTCTGGATTGAACGATGCGTATTTGCACTTTGCATCGACTGGCACCTCGCGCCGCAACGTCTGAATCTGCAGGTCAAATTCGGACTCCTGGGAGACGCCAAGGCGGGGGCGGATCACGCGCATCTCCGTCTCCGGGTACGTGATCGTGAAGCGGCGCCGGACCATGCGCATGTTTCCAACACGGTCGGCGATAGTCATTTCAAAGGTATACTCAGCATTGACGAGCGCCTGCGCGCTTCGCAGCGTGAATGATCTTCCAAACCCGATGTCTGGGGTCTTTGTTGTATTGTATGTCGCTGCGATGCTGCGTTCGTCGGCAGGGTCGCGCAGGCGATGGATGAGCGCGCTTGTGATCGACATGTCTTCACTAAAGCGCACATCGATGCGCGGCACGGGATCCGTGACGATCGCGACCTCCTGCGCAGACACTGCAGCTGTCTCTTATACACATCTGACGCTGCCGACGATCTTACGCGTGTA
>CAZRZZ010000034.1:0-11514 GCA_964604755.1 uncultured Methanosarcinales archaeon
GCGGGTCAAAAAAGAGGTTGATGCACAGATAAGCAAAATCAACAATAACCACGCTGGTGCTGAACATGGGGCTGGCGCATCTTCGGCGCACGCAACCCGGCCTGATATGGTTCACCACGAGATGCCCCCGGTTGATTCTCCAGATGAGGCATCAGCGGCTGCTGGCGGCAAGGCGCCTCAAGGCTTTGTCGATAAGCAGACATCAGAGAACGCGAATCCGCGCGCAAGGGATATCCTCAAGACGCTCAGCGAGCGTGAATCCGCCATCGCGACGTTTATCCTCGATTCCGGGCACGAAACGACACAGGCAAAAATCCGCAATTCCCTTGGCATGCCAAAGACAAGCCTTGCGCGCCTTCTTCGCACCCTTGAAGAGAAGAAGGTACTCCATGTCGACCGCATCGGAAACATAAAAAAGATTAAACTGACCGATTGGTTTCTTGGAAAGGACTAATTTGTCATATTTTTCTATTTGGACTATTATATGGCCTAATTTTTTTATTTGGTCTATGATATTTTCTTTTAAATCATTTTTTGGCCAGCAAAGATATTTAAATGGATTCCGCCACTCTTAAAAGTGGCTATCTTTGATATTTGCGTGAGAACCAAAGTTCCACGCGTTTTCTTTTTTTTATTCTCCCCTGATCTTCTTTGCGATGGCTTCTTCGGATGTTTTGACGCCCTGTCTTGAGAAAAAGCTGCTGATATTCTTGATATCCCGCGCAAGAAGCTCCGGTCCGCGCGCGCCCTCAATGGGGGTTGCCTGGCTAAAATCGATGAGCACAGGCCTCTCCTGATGATTGAGAATATTATACTCCGACAGGTCCCCATGGACGAGCCCGCTTTTGTGCAGCTTTGTCATCTCTGCAAGCAGGAGCCCAAGAAAGCCATGCATGTCCCTTGGTGGGTCATCCTTGAGCCGCTGTGCGGGCTTGCCGATGCATTCCATGATGAGAATATTGTCCATCTGCGCATGGGGCGTTGGCACCCGAACACCAGCGTCACGGGCCTTCAGAAGATTCCGGAACTCGCGTTTTGCCCACATGAAGATTGTCCGTCGCCTGTTCTTTTTGATAAGGGGATATCTTGGATCGTAGCGAAGGTAGTCAAACATTCGGTTGAAGTCGCATGTCTCAAGGCGGTAGATCTTGACGATGCGATGTTCGCTTCCCTTTGCCGCAACAAAGATGTTCGCCTCCTTGCCAATTGAGAGAGGGGTGTCAAGGGAATCGAAATGACCCTGGCTTGCAAGTTTGAACAGACAGCGCTCAGCGTGGGCGTCAAACACGTTCTTGTACGTCTTGAATCTTTCTTGCGCCGGCCTCACCATCGCTCTGGTCTGAGCGCGGGGCTGTTTTTAAATACCTATGTCCATCGCGGATGCCACATACTGTCCGATAGGCCGGAAGGTATAAATATAAGATATTGTTTACTATGAAGTAACAACAAAATATGTTGTTATTTCATACTCATACCCCCTATACACCAAAGAGTCCGGATAAGGCCAAATGGTCTTATACGGCTCTTTATATTCCAATCTATCACCTCTTTTCCCCCAGCAGAGGCCGGGCATCCGTCCGGCTTCTGTGGGGGTTTCTCCTCCACTTGTTTTAAGACCACCTGGAACTTGTGCCAATGTGCGCAGTTCTCCAGCTGGTTTTCGCCGACCACGAGAAAAGTATATAAACTCATCCGTGCTCCCTCATCATGCGTATGGAAATGGGTCCTGGCAGAGCCCATCTTGCTGGTGGTTACGATGAAGCATAAGGCACTCTTCCATACAACAGCCCGCCATGAGAGTACTCAACGGAGCTTACGATACATTCAAGCAATGAGTTTGGGAGTTAGTGGCGCGGGCAACACTTTCCTGTTCACCCATCACGGACAAGCAAGCATCAACCATTTATTTCCATTCACCTGCATCACGTTTACTGACGATTGATAGTGCCTTTTAGGGGGAGGCATAGCGCGCTTGCTTGTTCTGAGAAGAGATTACCACTACAGAAGGTCACGAGGTATCATGGCAGAAGGCATACCGTGCACGCTCATGCGTGTGCCCATGCTTATGCGTATGCCATAAGTCAGCCGCAGCAACGACTGCTTACGTGTTCTCTTGGTGGACAGGCCATGCCCAACGACATATGGAGGAAAAACAATGGGAAAAATAAGTCCTGTTTCCGCAAAATACATCATCAAGGCAAGCATCGACATTGATGGCGTCGTCGACAAGCCAGATGTCATCGGCGCAATCTTCGGCCAGACAGAAGGCCTGCTTGGATCGGAGCTTGAGCTTCGCGAGCTGCAGCGCTCCGGCCGCATCGGCCGCATCGAGGTCAATGTCGACACGCGAAGCGGCAAGACCTCGGGCCACATCATCATCCCGTCCTCGCTTGACAAAGCAGAGACCGCCATCATCGGCGCTGCGTTCGAGATCATCGAGCGCATCGGCCCGTGCAATGCGCATATCACGGTGAGCAAGATTGAGGATGTGCGTGTCAGCAAGCGCCAGTTAGTTGTCAAGCGGGCAAAGGAGCTTCTGCGCAACATGATGGATTCGTTTATGCCAGACTCGCAGGAGCTTGCCGATGAGGTCGCGTACTCCGTGCGTGTCATGGAGATCAGCGAATATGGCAAGGATCGCCTCCCTGCTGGCCCCCTCATCGATGATAGCGAAGACGTCATCGTCGTGGAAGGCCGCGCAGACGTCATCAACCTGCTCAAACATGGCATCAAGAATGTCATCGCGATGAACGGCGCGTCCTGCCCTCAGACCATCATCGACCTGTCTCAGCAAAAAGAGATCACGGTCTTTGTTGACGGGGACCGGGGCGGCCTTCTCAACATCAAGGAACTGCTCCAGGTCGCCAAGATCGATTTTGTGACGAAGGCCCCTGATGGCAAGGAGGTCGAGGAGCTTGCCAAGAAGGAAATCCATCAGGCGCTGCGCAACCGCATGACTGCAGAGCAGATCAGGACGGAACTTGAGCATTCCTCGCACGGCGGCTATGACCGGCGTCGGGGCGTAAAGCGTGAGATACACCACCAAGGCCCACCCCCACGCCAGATGCGACAACCGGGGCGTCAGGACCGCAGAGATGATCATCCCGAGCGCATCGAGGAGAGGCGCCAAGGCATCTCTGAGCAGCAGAGGGTCGCACTCAAGAGGATGCTCGATGATCTGATCGGGACACGCGGCGCATTCATCCTGGATGCGAATCTGAATCTGCTTGGCAAAGTCCCGGTTTCTGAGCTTGCGTCGACGCTCAAGAGTGTCGGCTCTGGGGTCTTTGCGATTGTCTTTGACGGCAGCATCGATAAGCAGCTCGTCGAGACAGCCGAACACTCCGGTGTGCAGTTCCTTGTCGGCATGGATCTTCGCGTCGACCTCCAAGGGACACGCATGCAGCTCTTCACCGGCGACACGCTATAGAACCAGCGGGATTCATCTTCTCTTTCTTTTTTCTTCCTTTCCTTTGAAATTGCTCTTCGCTTTTACCAAACCACTGCCGATTCGAAGCCTTCTTTTGAGAGCGTGAACATCAAGCATGCCCACCCCGCTCACTTCGATAACGTGATGGCCAAGCTCAAGGGCCTCGGCCTTGCAGACTTCCATGATCTCGCACTGCATGTTGTCGTCGATCTTTTTCATCAGGTAGCCGCGTTGCCGGAGACGGTCGAAGAGGACGTCGCGCGGGCATGTCACAACGATGCAGGCCCTGCAGACAGCCGGGTCGATGAAATGCGAAAGATGAGAGTCGACGACGACACGTCCCTGAAGCTTTATGATGCGTTTTTGCGCCGCTTTTGCGAACGCGTCCTCATCAACAATCGTGCATTTGCGTCGTGCATCATAACTTAATGGTAAAGCCGTGATGATGTGCTTGCCGTCGACATACGTCCAGCCAAGCTCTCTTGCAAGCGCCTTTGCGATGCGGGTCTTGCCGCATCCCGGCGTGCCTGTCACGATGATGCATTTTACCGTCCGCATTGCTGCCTTAGTCCGCCTGTCTTTTCTCTTCAAGGCACGCCTCGAATTCAGCGGATGTTTGCCACGCGCACTGTCCTTGGACGCAGCCGCAACTGATGGCTCTAAAGCAGGCATATTCCTCGCGCCACTCGCACGTCGTGATCATGACCTCTGCATTCCGTGCCTGGCATACGGTTCCCGAACACCCTGCGTGCATGCAGTCGCTATCCACGGTGCACGCCGCTTGCGCTTGGCCTTTAGCTCCTTGTTCCATATCACCAAGGCCAACACCGTCTTGTGGCTGGATTCCCTGGTCATCACAGCCGGCGACAAGAAGGAGACCAGCAGTGATGATTCCACACATCCATATAATCGCTGTGCTCATCCCTCGACAGGGTGGGTCTATCCTCTTTAACCTTTCGCTGCATATCTCTCCAGGTACGCGAGGCACCCGCAAAATTTATAAAGAAAGATGCCTCTTTTTGAAGCAGGTGATAGAGCATGCGGACACGGACTTCTTCGGCTTTGGGGTATAAGGCATACCTTCTTCCCGGCGAGAAGCTTGAGCAAACATTTCATCTTGGGGTCTGGAAATTCAAGTTCAATACAGTTCTTGCGACAAACCGGCGCATCCTCATTATCCGGAGCTTTCCACGCAATCTCACCGATATCGATTATCCCTCGATCGAGATTGTGGAGTACTACACAAACGTGGAATGGATCCATCTGCTCTTTTCATTGCTGCTGTGGATTCTTGCCGCTCTTTTCTTTATGAATCGCGTCATCATCATTCAGAGCATCAGCAATTTCTTCCCCCCAATCGCGCCCGTTCTCACCTCGGGGTCTTTTCTTGGGATTAATGCCGGTTCGTTCCTGATCGCTGGCGTGCTCGTCGCAGGCGCAATATACCATATGGCGTTCTGGATGATCTCGTTTTTTGGCAAGCTCCGCCTTATCATGTTCGACCAGGCACCAATCGATGTCGTGACAAGCTTTGATGAGGACGCACAGAAGCTCATCAAACTCCTCGAGCAGCGCAAGCCCACATTATCAGCATCCAGGCTCAGGAAGGCGGTGTCAGGCTCGCCAACGATAGGAGTTCTTGCCGACAAGGAGCAGAAGAAATCAAAGATGCCGGCAAGGCCGAAGAGACGATCGAAGCGATAAAGATTTATACCCCCCTGCATCGCAGACCACAACATGGCAGACGATGGCACATGGCTTATCATCACCGACGGGAAGACCACATACACCGTCACGGACACGTCAAAAGACTATCACACCAAGCACGGCTATTTTCGAAAAGAGGATCTTGCCAAGGCAAGTGGCATTATCACGACAAGCACAGGCATCGAATTTCTCCTCTTTCCCGCGCGCCTTCATGACCGCCTTGCCAGGATGGCGCGCCATGCGCAGATCATCCGTCCAAAGGATGTTGGCGCGATCATCGCGCATGCAGGCATTACAAAAGATTCGATTGTCATCGATGCTGGCTCGGGATCCGGCGCGCTTGCTGTACGCCTCGGGCTTATCGCAAAAAAAGTTGTGACTTACGACATCGATGAGCGGTCGATCATGACGACAAAGAAGAACATCGAGCTTCTTGGCCTTCGCACGGTGACCATAAAGAAAAAAGACGCTTATACGGGTTTTGATGAGAAAAAGGTGGACGTCATCGTCCTTGATCTTCCCGAGCCATGGCGCGCGATCCCGTCAGCGCCGGCATCGCTTCTTCCCGGCGGAACGCTCGTCTCTTATAGCCCGCATGTGACGCAATGTCAGCAGATGGTCGTCGCGTGCAGGGCGGCAGGCTTTGTGCATGAGCGCACAATCGAGCTCATCGAGCGCGACTGGGTGCTTGATGAGAAAAGAAGCCGCCCGGACTTTGGCGGCCTTGGCCACACGGGATTCCTGAGCTTCTTTCGCAACACATGCAAACCATGATATCTTTCGTATCCCGCCTGGTTTCACAAACCCCATGTCTAAATCATAAATCTAGATGGTCCTTGTGTAATAAAGTGTCCCTTCCTCCTTTTGCTTGCGGTCTATCTGGCTTCCTGGCTTGTTTGCGCGCGGACGGAATGTCTCCGGGTCACGGCGGAACGTGATGCCAATCCCTTTGAGGAACATGTTCATCCCTTCCTCCATGTCGTATGGCCCATGCGCGTGGCCACGGCGTGCCGGCTCCCCGTCGAAGACCATGATCCTATCGGAGAGATAATCCAAGAATAGCAGGTCGTGGTCGGCAACAAGGGCGCTCACGCCGCGCTGCTTGATAACCTCGTTGATGACACGTGCGACATTGAGGCGCTGCTCGACATCAAGATGCGCGCTTGGCTCGTCGAACAGGTACACTTCAGCCCGGGTAGAGAGGCACTTTGCGATCATGACGCGTTGGAGCTCCCCGCCAGAGAGCTTGCCCAGCGTCTTGTCCAGGAGACGCTTGATGCCAAGCGGCTCGATGATCTGCGCATGGTGCTTGGCTATCGCATCATGCAGGAAGCTTGCGACTGCCTCGTCGCTCTCGGTTTCGATGTACTGCGGTTTGTACGCGACAGCGACCTTCTTTGACACGCCTCCCGTATCTGGTTTAAGCTCTCCAGCCAGAAGCTTGACGAACGTGGACTTTCCCGTGCCATTCTCTCCAAGGATGCCGATCACCTCATCCGTGTGGATCTCTCCCGCATCGGTCTTAAGTTCGAACCAGCCGAGCGCCTTTGCTGTCTTCGCCCAGGAAACGACGACGGGCTGGGCTTTTGTTTCCATCGGCGGGCGGGAATAGAACTTGATCGCGAATGTGCGAAAGCGCATGTTCTCGTCTCGCAAGTATCCCTCCAGGTACATGTTGATTCCTGCCTTGCTTGTTTTTGGATTACTTACGATACCATAGCAGTTCTCCTCGCCGAAGTTGACGTGGATAAGGTCGGTCATGTAGTCAAGGATAATCAGGTCGTGCTCGACGACCATGACTGCAGTGCTCTTGTCGGCAAGCCCTTGGATAAATGCGGCGGCCTTGAGGCGCTGCTTGATGTCAAGGTAACTTGATGGTTCATCAAAGAAATACACATCCGCCTTCTTGAGCGCGCATGCAGCAATCGCGACGCGTTGCAGCTCGCCTCCGGAGACAGACGTGATATCATTATCAAGGATTTGTGCAAGATCGAGTGCGTCGACGACCTTATCAAATCGCCCTGCCTCGTCGACCTTTGCAAGGAGGTCACGGACCTTCCCTTTGACATACTTTGGGATGAGGTCGACCTCTTGGGGCTTGTGCGAGATCACGATGCTCTTGTTGCGCAGTTTCTCAAAGAACCCCTGCGCTTGCGATCCCTTGAATCGCAACAATAGTTCGTCTGCACCAGCCTTCGCATCCGTGCCAAGGTTCGGCGAAAGCTTTCCGGCAAGGATCTTCATCGCCGTGCTCTTTCCGATGCCATTTCTGCCGATCATGCCGCTTACCATACCAAACATCGGGATCGGCAGCTTGTAGAGGTGAAAGCCGTTCGCCTCATACCGATGGATCGGGTCTTCCTTGAGCTCTTCGGGAAGGTTGATGATGTGGATTGCTCCGAAAGGGCAACGGTTCGGACAGATGCCGCATCCGGTGCACAGGTCGGCGTCGATGAATGCCTTGCCGTCATCGCCTTTGACGATGCAGTCATCACCAGCACGATTGACCGGGCAGAGGCGCGCGCAAAGATAGTTTCCGCACTCCTGCGGGTGGCATTTATCCTTTTCGACGATAGCGATGCGGGTCATGCAAGCAAGGGGCGGCGGCCCTTTTTTAAACCTATCGGAGGACCCATGCGGCAAGGAAGAAGAGGGCCATGAACGCGACCACAAGGTAGGTTGTCGTGCACGCCTTCGTGAAGAGGTTTATCTTCTTGTAGAAGATAATCTTATTGTCCTCACGGACAATCCTCACATCGTAGCGTGGCCGGATCACGGGCAATCACCTGATCCCCCACATAACCGGAAATAAGGATTGGTGATTTAGCTAGACTTTTTCAAGCAGTGCGCGTTTGACTGCAAGCTCAATCTGCTCCCGACCCTTGGCGCGCAGGTACACGGCTGGGCGTGTCTCTTCGTACAAGATACCGGGGCTTGGCATAACCCATAAATTTGATGCCTGCGTGCGAGGATGGCTCTCGGCATAATAAAGTTCTGTTGCTGATACACCTTGCATCGTTGCCATGCGGTACGCGAAGCGTACCTCGCCTTCATCTTTTTTAGACACTCTCACCCACGTCTCATGCGTATGTCCGGCGAGCGCAAGATCTGCATCCGCACTCCTGCCGGCACCGACAAGACCGGAGTGGTGACTTCCTTTCGGATCGTGCTGAAGCATGACTCCCACGGGGCCAAAGAGGGGTTTGCCATTAATATCTACTCCATAATCAGGGATGAAGATGCCGCGGGACACGCTATACCCGCCAAGCCATATGCGCTTGTCCTTGAACTCCTCCTCGGGAAGGTCTTCCCCGACCTGGAATGCAAGGGAATAATTGCGTTCGCGGAAGAAGTCGGCTTCACGAAAGCCAAGGTCCTTGAGCACACCGTCCGCGTGGTTTCCTGTCGTCGCAACGAGCGCGTGCCGCAAGGTGCTATGCTCGAGTGCCGGCGCAAGGAACCCCCCATAATAGTCAGCCACTTGCCGAAGGATCGTCGGCATGTTCTCGGTGCTTCCCTGCATCGACTGGCTCATGAGGCGCAGTTGAGCCGCGACAAGATCATCGATCCCCGACGTTCCAAGTCTGAGCAGGGAGAGATTTCGTTTGAGGATTACTTCTGCGCTTGTGCGGTGCTGGTAGCGGTCGTTCCATTTTCGCGAGTTCGCCTCTGCGGTGTCTCCCCCGCTGAGATACCCGCCGACCACAAACGGCACACCGCGCAGTGTCGATGGTTTTTTTGCGAGTTCGCCAAAGTCTGCTTGTGCACCAAGCAGCACAAGACGGTCTTCCTCTGGGCTGCACAAGTGCTCATCGGAGGTGGTGTACACGCCAACGAACCTGCTTGGCTTTTTCGCCGCGGACCCGTCGGAAAACCGGTTGTATGCGATCCAGCCCGTGCCGAGCACGCCATTCTCGCTGCGCCGAAGGAACGTGAGTCCGGTGACGCCGCCGTTCTTGTACCTGTCGATTGTCGCATGCTTTCGCGTGGCACGCGGCTTTGATAGCGCAAAACGATCAGAGTATTCCCCTTTCATGATATCAGCGATCACCTTCTGGTTCTCAAAAGGCATCACCATGAGGATTGTGACAATATCTTCGATGCTGCGCACGTCATAGCGGCCCTGATTGCGGAAGTTCATCTCTTCCACGCCGTTCTTTGTTTTCTGACGCTGTGAAAAACCGATGCCATGGTGCCCGCTCTCGACGATGGCGTCTATGCCTTTTTTTGCAATCTCCGGGAGCCCGCCATGCAGCGACCTGATAAGCGCCTTGTCGCGTTCTTTGACGACATTTGGCGTGTCATGGCGCGAGTGGGCATAATCCATCCTGATGCCGCCAATCTCGAGGACGCCCTCTTTTGTGATGAGCTCCACATTATGCTTTTCGCACAGCTGGCCATAGCGGAGCGTGATGTATTCGACAAGCTCCCGGGTCACGTGCTGGTGCATCGGGCGGATTTTCTTCTCGCGGAACAGGCGCTGCTCGCGCATCATCTCGTCGATCTGCCCCTCGACGGCAGTGCGGTTCTTCTCTGCCCGCTCCGCCCTTGCCGCTTCTTTCTCCTGGCGTTTGCCAGAGTATCTGTTCGCATCCTCAAGGTGTTGTTTCCATTCCGCCTTGATTTTTCCCGCCCTGATCTTGAGCTTCTCAATCTTGTCGCTGCGCTCCGCCTGCTTTCGGATCAGAAGCTCGTTGAGATTGGCCGATATGGTATACCCAAGGTCGTCTGTCGCGATGTTAAGCATGATTTTCGTCTGCTGCGGAAGAATCTTGCGCAGCTCGGCAAGACGCTCGTCGAGGATTCTCATCTGAATCTCGAACATGTGTTCAAGCTGCTCGTAATTCTTGACCTCCTGCGTGGCAAGGCTTGCAGCCTCTTCATCCATGTGCCAGTACGTCAGCTCCGTGTTGAGGAACTCCGGCCGGTCAAGGCGCGTATGCACGCCGTCGATCACGATGCCTGCGATATCCGGGTCTTGGGCCATGTACATAAGCGCGTTGCGGTACGCGCGCTGGCTCTCCTCCTGTTCGAACATGAACGTATCATAACCGACCTCGCTTAAGAAATAGACCGTTGCGGGCGCTGCTCTTGGCCGCGGCCGGCTTGGTGTTGTGTAATAAGTGGCTCCGCCATGCTTCTCTGCAAGAACAGGGTATCCGTTCGCTGTAAGAGCCTGCGTGAGTTGTTCAAGAGAGGGCGCGCGTTTTTTCCCATCTTTGAGGTGGTTTTGGATCTCTTCTTCTGTGCGAAAACGCTGGCCCATGAATGCTGCTGCCTTCTTCAGGACCGCATCGTCGAGCGTGCTCATGAGCAGCACACCTCAATGATGTTCCCTCTGCCTACAAAGAACACATCTATCACGTCATTTAACATGGAATCCGCATTTTTATTGTTTTGGATTTTCAAGAACACAGCAGGAAACGAAGCGGCATGGCGCGGTGGATCATGAAGCTCCCTTCCCCTGGCGGGAACATATGCCGATCTCTTCATGACAAGAGAAGGAGTAGATACAGCAATAAAAGGTTGAGTATATACAGTATATGTTTGCTCCGAATTGTCCTGAAAAATGGTTGGCTACCAGCGACCAGAACGCACTTGCGCCAACAAGTGGTACAGGTGAAGAAGACCTGTGGCTATTTATGATTGTGCATATGCATGCACGCGGTCCTCCTTTTCCCGGGTTCTATCCAAAAAACTTTTTAAACGGCATGCTTCCCTCCATCCTCATGAATTGCGCGATCTGCAAGGCCAAAATCAGCAGTACCTTTCTTGGCAAGATCATCGGCGCATATGTCAAGGATGTGAAGGGCAAGACGCGGACCATCTGCCCTCAATGTCAGAAGAGGTATCCAGCAAAATCAGACATCATCGTGCATCTCTGATGCCCCCGTAGCTCAGTGGTAGAGCATCTGCCTCGTAAGCAGAAGGTCAAGGGTTCAAATCCCTTCGGGGGCTTGCTTCTTTTCTTGTCGAAGATATATATGTTCGTCACTCCTCTTCGTGAGGGGGTGTTTGCGTTAGGTATATAGTTTGGAAACCTTTTTATATTATTCTTCTTTTGCCACATAATCATGTCGCGTCTCAAAGAGATTACCCTTGCCGCGTATGCGGGTTTTGCCATCGGCTGTTCACAAGACGGCTCGAAGACGGACATGCACAGCCCACAGTATAATATTGGGATTGTCAGCAATGGGTATGCTCCCGACGTGCATCTTACGGACCAAAAGTACGAGGGTGTCCTTGAATGCCTTGGGATGGATCCTCAGGCGCAGAGCATCGAATTCATCGTCGAGATCATGAGCGACGGCAATTCATTTCCTTGTGGACAGTATTACGGTCAAGAGCCAGACGACCTTCGATGCGCCGGTGTGTGG
>CAZRZZ010000035.1:0-2117 GCA_964604755.1 uncultured Methanosarcinales archaeon
CGCAAAAAATCAATGGACTATTGGCGATTTCTGACACATCATTTTCCTATGCAGACAGAGCGCGGCAGTGCCCTCATTTCACTGTTAGGACAGAGCCCCCACCACAAACAATAAAAGCATGGCATCGACAACGCCGGGCATGCCAATCAAATCCCGCATCCGGACGGTCCCGCACTGGCCAAAGAAGGGCATCATGTTCCGGGACATCACAACGCTTCTCAAAGACCCCCTTGGCTATCGGTTGATGGTCGATGATTTTGTTCGCCGTTACCAAAGCGTCAACTTTGATGTCGTTGTAGGCATCGAAAGCAGAGGCTTCATCCTTGGCGCAGCGATTGCGTACGCGCTCGGCAAGGGTTTTGTGCCGATTCGAAAGCGAGGAAAACTTCCGGGCAGGACGGTGAGCGAGGAGTACACCCTCGAATACGGGAAGGATACGATCGAGATGCACGAGGACGCGATTGCGCCCGGAACAAAGGTCATCCTCGTCGACGACCTGCTCGCCACGGGAGGAACGGCAGAGGCCGCGGCGAAGCTGCTCAAAAAAGTCGGCGCACATATTGTCGAGATAGGCTTTGTCGTCGATCTTCCGGACATCGGCGGCCGTAAGCGGCTGCAAAATCAAGGGTACAATATATACTGGCAGTGCGAATTTGAAGGTGATTAAGATGATCGAGCGATATGTTGCGCTCTGTCTTGATCCCCAGCCAGCATCCTTGCGGCCAAATATAAAAAGAGGACAACAATATGCTGTCCTTGATAACGATCTTCACCTCATCCTCGCACGAGGATCCCCTCATTGCGCCGGATCGGATTTTGCAGACTGGCTTTGCCGCACGGGATGCAACGGATTTGCAGGAACCTTTGTCATCGACTACTCCGTCCCATGGAACCTTACAAGAGAAGAACATGGGTGGATGTACAAGGCGGCACGCATGAGCCAAGCGGATCAAGACACGTTCACCGAATGGTTGTATGTGAGTCTGCGCAACAATGCACAAAAACGGTTGCGCTAAGTTGCACGATCTCTTCTCAACGCTGTATCTTAATCGTCTGCTTTTCGACTTATTCGACCGTGACACTCTTCGCCAGATTTCTTGGCTTGTCGATGTCACAGCCGCGCAGGTCTGCGATATGATAGGCAAGAAGCTGGAGTGGAATCACGGTCAAGAACGGAGTGAGCAGCTCATCGGTCTTTGGCACGAATACCACATCATCGGCATGCTCTTTAATCGATTCATCACCAACGGTCGCGATGGCGATGATACTTCCTTGCCGCGCCTTGACTTCCTGCATGTTTGAGACGACCTTTGAATAGACAGAGTCCTGCACAGCAATCGCGACGGTCGGGACCTCGTCGGTGACAAGAGCGATTGGGCCATGCTTCATCTCTCCTGAAGCGTATCCCTCCGCATGGATGTAGGAAATCTCTTTGAGCTTGAGCGCGCCTTCAAGCGCGATGGGATAGTTGAGATTGCGTCCGATGTAGATAAAATTGTAGACGCGAAAGTACTTTCTTGCGATATCGCGGATCCTGTCACTTTGCGCAAGAATCGCATCAATATTACCTGGAATGCTTCCCAGATTGATTGATTTCCCGGAGAGCGCCGCAGCGATCCTGTAGAGCACGATGAGCTGGCTAAGAAAGGCTTTTGTCGAAGCGACGCCGATCTCCGGACCGGCGCGGGTGTAGATCACCTGGTCCGCTTCGCGTGCAATGGTACTCTGCATGACATTGATGAGGCCAAGCGTCGTTGCACCTTTTTCCTTGGCAAGACGAAGAGCGGCAAGCGTGTCAGCCGTCTCTCCTGACTGGCTTACGGCGATGAAAAGATCGCCAGGCCCTATAAGTGGGTCTGCGTAGCGGAACTCGCTTGCCTGGACCCACTCAACAGGAATGCGCGCAAGTTTCTCGATGATGTATTTGCCGACAAGGCCGGCATACCCCGCAGTGCCGCAGGCGACAATAAAGATCTTCCCGTAAGGAAGAAGGGGAGGAATGGGGATAGATAGCGAGTCACGCACGATCACCGGCTGCTCGGCAATCTCCTTGAGCATGAAGTGCTTATACCCTTGTTTTTGGGCAAGCTCGACGTCCCAATCAATATGTTTTGCAT
>CAZRZZ010000035.1:2127-10770 GCA_964604755.1 uncultured Methanosarcinales archaeon
TTTTTTGTGACCGATATCCCCTCTTTGTCGACGATGTCGACACGGTTCTGGGTGATGCGCGCCATCTCGAAGTCGTCAAGGTAGATGACGCGACGCGTATGGTCGACAAGTGCTGCGATGTCCGACGCGATGAAATTCTCCTGCTCTCCAAGACCGATGAGAAGCGGGCTTCCATTGCGCGCCACAATAATTTCCCTCGAGGCCTTGTGCACGACACACAACGCATACGTGCCAACGACTTCTGTGAGCGCAAGACGTACCGCCCGAAGAAGATCTCCTTGGTAATTTTGCTCGATGAGGTGGGCAAACACTTCGCTGTCCGTCTCTGACAAGAACGCATGCCCCCTGAGGCGCTCTTTGAGCGCAAGGAAATTCTCGAGGATGCCGTTATGGATAATCGCGATATCCCCCGTGCAATCCCTGTGCGGGTGCGCGTTTGATATGCTCGGCGCGCCGTGCGTGGCCCAGCGTGTATGCCCGATGCCAAGCGAACCCATCACACGCACCTGCCCTAAGTTTGTGACACGGCCGATGGCCTTGTGCACAGTAAGGTCAGAATCGATGACTGCGATGCCTGCGGAATCGTAACCGCGGTATTCGAGGCGTTTGAGGCCGTCGATGATGAGTGGGCATGCCTGCCTGCTCCCGATGTATCCAACGATGCCGCACATGCGAGGAGATGAATATCGTTTTTTTTTAAAGATACTGCTGGAATCACTCGAAACAGCGCCGAACTCTTCATTTTACGGGTGCTGCAATCAAGAACCCACTTTTTCCTCAAGAAGAAGCATGCCGTGCATCCCGCCCCCTTTAGGACAAGTGAACAAAACCAAAAAATTTATATATTAGAAATGGTCTGTTAAGAAATAACGCCTTACCACCTAAAAAGAGGGATGATTAGGCCTTCTTTTTAGAAATTAAGGAAAATTTCCATATGCTGATGAAGATGAAATCGGATCCCCATACCCCCAACGGAGAAAAGCTCTTGCAAGAGGATAGGTTGTTCTCCCAACTCGCCCGTTTACTTGTCGATAGAAACTATTACAAAACTATTTATAAACGCCCGGGTCAGCGCAGCAAACGGGAGATGGTAGAAGACAAAGACCTTATGGCCACCCTGCTCTTTGTCAACATCGATGGGCTTGAAAATATTCTTGAAAGCGACGCGCATATATTCCGGGCAACGACACTCGAAGCCCTCCCATTATTGCTTGTACACGAAAGCGACCCCGAGGGGTTTATCGACTCAAAGGGGATATACCACCCCCCCTCCGATGGGGGATACTATGTCCGCCGTCACAGAAATGATCTTCTTATCTCGCAGGATAAACATATTGTTACCTACCAGGACCGCGCCGTGGAGCGGCATAATAGGGATCATCCCCTCCAGCCCGTTGAGAGTTTTGAGCAGCTCCTGTATAAGTACCTCCCCGATGATTTCACCTCGTTGGAGGGGGATTATTTTATGGTCGGCGGCCGCACGCAGGCCGCGCTCGCGGCTGCACTCACCGGCAATGCAGCTACTCGCACATACGTCATCAAACAGAGTGTCTATGACGGCGTTGCTGGAAAGCTCTGCCGCTTTGGGCCAAATGGTATTGAGCAAGAATTTTTCCTAAACAAGATAAGCCATGACGACCCACGCGCCGCGCATGAATCGTTTCATCCACGCGAGCCGGTCATCGGTGTCCTGCGCACCTATCAGGGACGTGATGACCGTGATGAGCACATTATCACACCGACGGATCTTGGTATCACTGTGCCAGCGCCGCTCAACAAATACTATCCATCCGACGAGCTTGTGCCCATCCCCCAATTGAAGAAGTGAATCTGCCAAACAGTCTCCCCGATCCGCGAAGGCACTTTATATAGCATGGATGCAAGTGGAACGAATGGAGAAAGAATATGGCAAAGAAAAAGAATATGTCAAACGATAATTCTGACCTGGTCAGGAAAGTGCAGGAAGAGATGCTCAGAGAATACGAAGGTCTTCATTCAGGTGTCGGTATCTCCTCCCTTGCCGTCATCAGGGACCTGTATAAAAAAGGGATGTACCGGCTTGGCCACGACTCGTTTCCCTCGGATGCAACAGGACTCTGCGTGACAGTCAACCTGCTTGAGCAACCGGGTGACGATTTTGAATACGTGACTGAACAGGACAGCGTGCATATTTTCTATCGTGTCACGGGCATAACGCGAGCGTATTGAGCAGCCTATAAACAGGAGCACCAATAACTATATATATTCTATTTCCTCCCCATCCGCGATTTGGGAATACTCCATCATCCCGCACATTCTCCTATCAATATAACTAACAGCCTGTGCGGCTTTAAGGATAAATGGTGATGATGAGGTGATGCGATGACAATCGACGTTCGCGTGACAGGAGAAGTTGACGGTGAGCACAAGAAAATTCTGACGCAAGATGCGCTACAATTTGCCGCACGCCTGCACAAGGAGTTCAATCCCGAGCGCGTCAGGTGCCTTGAGCGCCGCGTCGAGACCCAACGCGAAATCGACTCGGGCCGGACGCCTGGCTTTCTTGAAGAGACACGTCATATCCGCGAGTCGGATTGGAGATGCCCCCCCCTCCTGCCGGAGATCGCGCAGCGCAAAGTCGAGATCACCGGACCTGCAGGGGACCGCAAGATGATGATCAATGCGTTCAATTCAGGCGCGGATGTGTATATGGCGGACCTTGAAGATTCGCAGTCCCCGACATGGCAGGGCATCGTGGATGGGCAGGTGAATCTTTATGATGCCGTACGCCGCACGATCACGTTCACAAAGCCGGACGGGACGCGGTATACACTTGGGGATCATCCCGCTGTCCTCTTTGTCCGCCCCCGCGGCTGGCACATGGTTGACAGGAACGTCCACGTCGATGGCGAGCCAATATCCGCAAGCATCCTCGATTTCGCGCTGTATTTTTATCACAATGCACGGAAACTTCTTGATTCCGGATCCCGCCCCTACTTCTATCTTCCGAAGATGAAGCATTACAAGGAGGCCAGGTTGTGGAATGACCTCTTTGCAACTGCGCAGGGGATACTCTGTCTCGATGAAGGAACGATCAAGGCGACATTTCTTGTCGAGACGCTCGGCGCGACGCTGCAGTGCGACGAGATGATCGCCATGCTTGGACACCATTCGGCAGGCGCGAATTTTGGGCGGTGGGACTGGATCTTCGACTGGATGAAGACATTTCGCGCATGGCAGGACAAGGTCCTGCCCGACCGGAACACGCTCACGATGGAGAAGCCCTTCCTCCAGGCAGCAAGTTCATACATGGTGAGGACATGCCACCGGCGTGGCGTGCATGCAGTCGACGGGATGAGCGCGCAAATCCCGATCAAAAACGACATCGACGCGAACGCGGCCGCGATGGCCACAGTCACGTACGACAAGGTCCGCGGCAAGATGCTCGGCCATGATGGCGCGTGGGTTGCGCACCCCGGCCTTGTGCCGCTCGTTCACGCGATCTACGCGGATGTAGACACGAACCAGTTTGGCCATCCCCTTTCCTTAAGAGATAGGGCACACTCGGCACAGGATTTCCTGCAAGTGCCCGACGGCGAGATCACGGAGCAGGGCATCCAAACAAACATCACTGTCCCCATCGAATATCAGGCCGCATGGCTGTGCGGGATCGGCTGCGTGCCCCTGAACAACAAGATGGAAGACGCGGCGACATGCGAGATCTCCCGTGAGCAGCTAAGCAGCTGGGTTCGGCATAGCGTGAGGATGGCGGACGGCAGGATTGTGAACCAAGAGATCATCGGAAGGATTTTGGGAGAGGAGATGAAAAAGATCCGTGCGCGCGTTGGAGATAAAGCGTTTGAGAAAGGGAGATACAATCTTGCCGAATCTCTCTTCCGGGATATGGTTTTCTCCGACGCCCCGCCTGACTTTCTCACGACGTATTGTTATGAACATCTGGACTAAAAGAGGACAGCCAATGAGGTGAAGCAGGATGCAACCGGAAACCGAGAGGCTTGGGAGTTTAGCTGCAGAATTGTTTGGAAGGCGTCATGCACGTCCAGGTGATGTTTTTATGAACGTGCTGGAAAAGGAGGGTGCAATTATTGCACCAGGTGTTTATAATGCGATGGGCGCGCACATCGCAAAAGAGATTTTCACGCAGTCCTTGATGCAGGGCAGATCCTGCTCATTTAATGCCGTGTATGGCTCCGGATGGGCCATAAGCGCGATGGCTTGGCGAAAACCCGATATGGGATTTCATGATTTGAGCATGATGACGCTGATAGGAAAGCACATCATCTATTCTGCGCATCCGTTGCCCGTCATTTTCGATGCCGAAACCGGTTTTGGGAACAGGCTGACGCTGACCCAGACGGTCCAGACATATGATGAGATTGGTGTAGCTCTTGCGCACCTGGAGGATCAGGATGCTGAGGAAGTGCGAAGATGCGGCAATCTCCGCGGGAAAACGTGCATTCCACCTGGGCATATGGTTGAAAAAATCAAGTCCTGGCTTGTGACGTCCAAGGCTTGCAACACGTCGATGCGGCTGATGGTGCGCACCGATTCGTTGACCGCCGCGAATGGCGGCCTTGAAGATGCCATCGAGCGCGGCAAGCGATACATGGATGTCGACTACCAGGGTGTAAGGCCAACAGTTTTGTGGGCCGATGCAATGATGGATCTTCGCCTGATTGAAAAATGGGCCGACGCCATGCACAGGCACGATCCCACCATGATTCTTGGGATAAACTATTCGCCAAATAAGGACTGGACCGGTCATTATCGGAAAACGTATAATCGTGATCCCCCCACGTACGCCGAGCTTCGTGATCTCGGCTTTCGGGTGATATGGCACACCATCTTACAGGCAAGAGCTGACATGGAGGCATCATGGAAGGTGATTGAGGACATGGCTGTCGACGGTGCGGAGGCCTTGTGGAAGCTTCACGAACGCCAGCGCAACCACCCCGTCGGCAATACGCAGCGCATGAGCGGCGCCGACAACTGGCAGGAGTTTGAACAACGCATTGGGGGCGCTGATGCTGTCCAGCGATTCGAGATATCGGAAGGCTATGTCAGTCAGAAGATGTATCCGGCCGGCGCATCGTCGACGGCCGCGATGGAAGAATCGGCAGGAAAAAAGGACCAGCCATAATCTTCTTTTTTCTTTAAGAGCGTTAGCTCCAATAGATCCACTGGATCCGGAACCACGAGAAGAAAGCGCCAAGAACATTCAGGATAGAAACGTCCTCTTTCTCACCGACGCGCAGCACATAGTCGCCGGCCGCTGCCTCATTCGGGACGACAGCAAGGTAATATCTTCCATCCTCTGATATCTCGATTTCCTGCGTCGGCCCCTTCCGGTAGGTTATGAACGTGAACCTGTCCCTCACCATCTTTGTGTAATCACCTTCTGAAGGAGTGATGTCCATCGCTCCAGATACAGGGGGAAGTTCGCCGACAAGCGAGCTTTCACCAGAGATACCAGGACCGATAAGCACAACCGAAGGGCGGAACGCCTCAAACTCCTCCTTTTTAGAGACAAGAAGCTGGAGTTTGAGCTTCATTGCATCCTTGACGAGAAACGTATAATAATCCACTTCGCCAGGATGCCGAATCTCCCCAAATATCGCCCACGGCCGCCTGGCATCGGGGATCGCCTGCGCCTCATCGTAAGTATCTGTCGGTGAAGCCTCAAAGAGGGGAGCATGGGAGATCATCATCGCCCATGACAGGATGATGACACCTGCAATGAGCAAAACAATCAGGTTTTTCATAGAAATAAGCAGGGATGGAGTGTTAATAAACTTTTCTTTGTGAAGCTGCCTAGATGACACCATCTCTCGCTTGGATTGCTTTGGCAAGCTTGCCGACCCCGTAGATATACGCAGCTGTCCGCATGCCGATGTTATCCTTGATCGCAGGGTTGCTTCGATATTCTCGTTTGATTTTGATGATTTCGCGCAGTGCGGTCTTGATCCCTTTTTCGAGGTCTTCGTTGACCTCGTCGATGCTCCAACGCCGCATCTGCAGGTTCTGCGATATCTCAAGGCCGGAGACGTACACGCCCCCGGAGTTCGCGATCACGTCGGGAATGACGGGGATGCCCCGATGGTAGAGTATCTTTGCCGCATCGCTTGTCGTCGGCATGTTTGCAAGCTCGAGAATGGCCTTGCATTGCAGCTTGTCTGCATTGTGCGCATTGATGCGACCGCCAATCGACGCGGGGACAAGAATGTCACATTCAAAGGTGAGGATGTTTGTATTATCGACCTCCTCAACGCCGGTTTGCGCGTATCCCCTGATGACACCTTCAGGCTTATCCTTGCGCCAGGAATCGAGCGCAAAAACATCGATCCCATCTTTACCATAAAACCCGCTCGTCTTATCACACACACCGACGATGATTCCTCCTTCTTTGCGTAGAATCTTTGCGACGACGCTTCCCACATTCCCAAATCCATCGATGATAAATCGTTTGCCCTTAATCCCGTCGATGCCAGGAAGGGCTCCCTGGCTTATCGCTTCTTCAAGGCAGTACACTCCGCCTTGGCCTGTCGCTTCGACGCGCCCGTGTGATCCGCCAAAATCAAGGTCTTTTCCGGTGATGAAGCCTGGCTGATAAATCCCCTTGTGCAGCCGCTGATATTCATCCATCATCCATTTCATCGTCTGCGGATCCGTGCCGATATCCGGCGCTGGCACATCATAAGCTGGGCCGATCTCATTGAGGAATGCGCCCACGTACGCGCGGGATATCAACATTTTTTCTCGCATTGATATCTTGGAGGTATCGACGGCAACGCCCCCTTTGGCGCCGCCAAAGCCAAGATCAAGAACCGTGTTCTTGATTGTCATGAGCTTCGCAAGATGCCGGACCTCCTCGCGATTGACCTCATGATGGAATCGCACCCCTCCTTTCCACGGCCTGTTGAAGAGGCGGATATGCTTGATCCGATATGCGCGCAGAAACATCTTTTGCTCGCCATTCTCGCCGGACGTATCGCGCGGCACGACAAGCGTACCTGAAGATTCCCTTGTCGTCAGAAGCTCGCGCGTCGTATCATAATCGAGATCAAGAAGCGTTGCAGCCTTAAGGATGGACCGATCCACGTCGGTGAGTTCATCATATGCATCGCGCTGGATGACGGATTCGAGATCGACTCTCTTTGCCATACCATGAAGAAGGCATCTGGAATTTAAAAAATTATTCGGTCCAAAACAGCCAATAAGGAAGTCAGATAAGAAGATGGTCAGACGCGTATCTTGTGGACGTGCTTTCTTGCCTCGCGTTCACCAAGGGCAATGAGTTCCGGGGTGTGCCTAAAGTCGGTCACGCCGATGTGGCCTGGGATGTGCGGACTGATAAAAACGACATTGTGCCTGGAAAATGCCCTGGTCTCGAGCTCGACCTCGTTTTGCAGCTTGCTGCGAAGGACAATGTCGAGCGCGTGGCTTGTGAGACGGAACACGTTCCAGACGCCCGCTGGGAGCTCCTTTCCGTACGTACTCACAATGATGACCTGTGCACAGCCAAGCGCCTTTGCCTGTTCTATCGCGATCGCATTGCTGATGCCCCCGTCGATGTATTTCACTCCATCAATCTCATACGGCGGGTAATAAGGCGGAATCGCAATGCTCGCAAGGATCGCGTCGATGATGTTGCCGGAAGCGAACATGACTGGTTTTCCGGTGAGAAGTTCCGTAGCGTTGATGAAAAGAGGGATCGTACACTCCTCCAACGTCTTGACGGGAAGGGTCTTCTCAAGGACCCTCTTAAGCCGAAACGGATGGCTAATCGACATGATCTTCCCATACAAGTAGAGGACTTGCCAGTTGAATGGAAATGCAACGCGGCTGGTCATCGAAAGCCAGACCCTCTCGAGCTCCTTTGCGTCGCCTCCCGCCGCGATCGCTGCGGCATTAATCGCACCAACACTGGTGCCGATAATGACATCGGGCCGTATCTTCTTGAGCACGACCTTCATCGCGCCGACCTCGACGGCGCCGCGAGAGCCTCCGCCGCTAAGAATGAGCGCGGTCTTGAGCTTGCTTCTCCTCTTTTTTTCCATCGCGTCTTTAAAGAAACACAGCTATTTTAATCCTTTCCTTGCAAGGACCCTTAGGCGGATCACCCATACCTGATCTTCAAGAACAATGTCGATGCGACGGCGATGAGAGATACCGCGTTGGCAAGGATGAGTGGAAGGTCGCTGATGAGCGCCCCGTAGACGAGCCACAGGAGCACACCCGACGTCAGCAAGACGTACATCAGAATGGAGAGGTCACCGGTCTGTTTTGTACGCCAGCTTTTGATGAGCTGCGGGAAAAGGCCGATTGTCGTCGCCGTAGCAGCGACGAGTCCAAGGAATGTCTCCCATGCCATAGTTTCAGTATCAATCCGGTAATTTATATGCTTGTCGCTCCAAAATGTTTATATAACTACAGGGATTGGAGAACATAACGATGAAAAACTACGGCTTATTGTTTGTCGTCATCCTTTCCGTGGTGATCATCGCGCTCGCGCTTGTCTTCTCCATACTCCAAGAGGCTTCATCTGATATTTTTCCCGGCGGCATCGCGGGTGAGGCGAAGCGGCTGCCACCAGGCATCACGTGCGCGTACGACCTTGCGCGAGCACAAGAGCACATCGCTTCG
>CAZRZZ010000036.1:0-10767 GCA_964604755.1 uncultured Methanosarcinales archaeon
CCAAGCTTTCACGGCGCCTTTGTTATAAAGGTCGCTGGGATCGTCTTTCTGCCGAGAGGCATCGCTGTCTTCACAGCGCGCTTCTGCAGGGGGACGGCAAGCACCATTCACACAGCCATATGTGCAATCTATCCACCGCTCTCCTCTGATATTTTCACCCCGGGCATTTTTATGGCAGTACTGCTCTGCAACTTGTCGGTCATTCCTGCAACTATCGGAATAGGTTCGCCAGGTACCTGCCTCCAAAAACCTTACGGTGCCCTTAAACATATGAGGACCTGTCGCCCAAGACGTATCGCTGTCGACGCACGTCTCTTGCGCCGATATTCTCATCGGTGCTTTAGGGGCATACTTTGTCCGCAATGAGGACGCTCCTCTCAAATAGAACGCCTCTCCGACAATATTTCCTTCTTCGTCGAATTCGGGGACAAGCTCGATGGCTTGCCCCTGCTCACCGCCACGCAGGAAGATCGTGACAAGCCCGACGACCGCAACAACAGCGACAATCGAAATCACGTATATTCCAGATCTTTCTTCGGCCATGACTTCACCTCATATGTTGTGTTTCATATTCTAATTTTCACCTTTATAAAATTTAATAACCACTCAAGAAAGACAAAACTGTCCGACCATGCATTTTTATACAAGCGCTCCTTCTATCTGGGCATGGGATTCAAAGAATCATTTCTTGGGCTTGCCTTGTTGTACACGGCCTCGTCTGGAGCCTCCCGGTGTGAAGCCCCGGATGTGCAACAACAGACCGAAGTTCATGGCCACGAGCAATCACGAATCACCCAAGTCACGCGCGAGAATTTCAATGACGTCGTCGTGCGATCATCACGCCCCGTCGTCGTCAAGTTCTACGCGGACTGGTGCGGAGCGTGCCAAGAGATGGAAGCGCCCTACCGCAGGGCATCAGATGCCATGTCGAATCGCCTGACCTTCACCTCATTCGACGTAGAATCAGACAGGACCATTCCGCGCCGCTATGGGGTGCGCAGCATTCCGACATTTCTTGTCTTTGAGGAAGGCAGACCGGTCTGCCGGTACGTCGGCGTCCGGAACATCCAGGCAGACCTCGAGTCATGCCTTGCGAATCATTGAACTAACCTTCTCCTGTCCACGACAAGCAAAGCTTTATGGTGAATAGAATTCGCACGCGCCCGTGCGGCAGCCGTTCGCGCACGTCACGGTACGCTCCATGACCTTGTCGTACTCCGTACAATAATACTCGACGAGCGCGTCCTCATCCTTGCACGCATCTTCGAAGACACCAGCGACATCAGTCGATGCGTGGACGCCGACGGTCTCTGACGGCAGATAGATCGCGCTCGCCTTGAGGTGATCATCCCGGTCATCGCAGGACATGCTGACCATGGGTGTGCTTGCGATAAGATATGTCTGATCGATGGCGTATGCTTTGCCGACGACGGAAGCATCGTCTGGCGTGGGCGGAGCATAGATAGTCACAAGGCCGACAAGAGCGACCACAGCGACGGCAAGAACAGGGTATACCTCAGCAGAATGTGCATACCTCTTTTTTTCCATGCGTGGTATGGAGATGCGCTATTTTATAAAAGTATCGTTGCGGGGGATCTAAAATGAGTTACCTCGCATCAAGTGTTATATTGCCTGACTTCCCCTTTTATAGATAACGCTTCGATGATCCAGCACCTGAATTTTCAGAGCTTTCTTCTTGAAATCAACGTCTACTAATGCTCAATACTCACCAATCCTAAGTTTATAGTAGTCCTGCCCTTCGAAGTGCTCAGGAAAATGAAACGGATTCTCTGTCTTCAGTTTCTTCAAACCCTTCTGTATCCTTTCAGCAATTTGTGTATCCGCTTTGTCCAGAAATCTCTTCACATCTGGTGACAGAAGAACTTCCCAAGCCATCATAACTCAACATATTGAGAATCAGGAGTCTGACGGGCTTTGGCAAGACGTTTTTTCGCTTCACGCGTGAGATCCCCTTCCTCAGAGAGGATGTGTTTGATGATTGAAATATCCCGTTTGAGAACTTCTATATCCTTATGCATATGTTCCATTATTGTGTCCGTCATATCCCCATGAATACAATAAAAGTTTAAATAGCTTTCGCAGTTTTTGACACGCCCGCTATTGTGCTGAATAAAAACCCGAGCTCGCTGCGGGGCAAAGGACACCACACTACGATGAAATGACAACAAACCTATTAAAAGTGCAAGAGGGACTATAAGATTACTAAAAAAGGGGCTGATCATGGTCACAACGCACATCCGCAAGATCCTCAAGAAAAGCAAAAAGATCGACAAAGCACAAGCGCACATCCTCTGGTTCGATGAGCTCGACAATGACGATGTCCCTTATGCCGGCGGAAAGAACGCATCCCTTGGCGAGATGTACCAGCACCTCACCAAAAAAGGGGTCAGGATCCCAAACGGCTTTGCGATCACCGCAAAGGCGTACTTCGATCTCATCGACGAGGCAGGCATCCGCAAAGAGATCAAAAGTGTGCTGCGCGGCCTCGATACTCACAATATCGACAATCTGCAGCGCAAGGGGGAAGCAGTCCGGCGACTCATCCTCAATGCAGAGATCCCAGAAGATATCCAGCAGGATATTTCAACGGCGTACGCGAAACTCTGCAAACAATATGGAAAAGATACGGATGTCGCCGTGCGCTCAAGCGCGACCGCCGAAGACCTTCCCGACGCGAGCTTTGCCGGCCAGCAGGAAACATTCCTGAACATCCGGGGCATCGAGCAGCTTCTTGATGCATGCAAGCGATGCTTCGCGTCGCTCTTCACGAACCGCGCGATATCATACCGTGAGGACAAGGGGTTTGATCACTTCAGGGTCGGCCTCTCGATTGGTGTGCAGAAGATGGTCCGATCCGACCTTGCGTGCGCAGGTGTCATGTTTTCCATAGACACGGAATCAGGGTTCAAGGATGCCGTGTTCATCACGGGCGCGTACGGGCTTGGTGAGAATGTCGTGCAGGGCAAGGTCAATGTCGATGAGTATTATGTCCACAAGCCGACGCTCAAGAAAGGCTTTGCCCCAATCCTCGAGAAGACTGTCGGCAGCAAGGATGTCAAGATGATTTATGACCTGCAGGGGAGCAAGGCGACGACAAAGAACGTCCCTGTGGCCAAAGAGGATCAGGAGAGGTTTGTGCTCACCGACGAGGAGATCCTCACGTTGGCAAGGTGGGCATGCATCATCGAGAACCATTATTCGCAGAAGGCGGGGCACTTCAAGCCGATGGATATGGAGTGGGCAAAGGACGGCAAGACCGATGAACTCTTCATCGTGCAGGCTCGCCCGGAGACGGTCGTGAGCCAGCGCGACGTGACCATGCTCGAAGAGTACGTGCTCATGCAGAAGGGAAGAGTCCTCGCGACGGGCCAGGCGGTCGGCGAGAAGATCGGAAAAGGCGCTGCGGCGATCATCAAGGATGTCAAGGACATCAGGAAGTTCAGGAAAGGCGAGGTGCTCATCACGGAGATGACGGACCCGGACTGGGAGCCGATCATGAAGATCGCAAGCGCGATCGTGACGAACCGCGGCGGGCGCACGTGCCACGCTGCGATCATCAGCCGCGAGCTTGGTATCCCCTGCATCGTAGGAACGGACACGGGAACGCAGGATATTACCGATGGCACACTGGTGACCGTATCGTGCGCAGAGGGAGAGAAAGGAAACGTCTATCAAGGGCTCTTGAAGTTTGAAATCAGAAAGCATGACCTCAAGAGGATCCCGGCGACGCACACGAAGATTATGATGAACGTGGGGGATCCCGATCAGGCGTTCGACTTCTCGTTCTTGCCAAACGACGGCGTCGGGCTTGCACGCGAGGAGTTCATCATCAACTCGACCATCAAAGTACACCCCAAGGCCCTCATCGAGTACGACAAGATAAAGGATAGGAATGTCAAAGAGCAGATCGACGAGCTCACCAAGGGCTACACGGACAAGACACAGTTCTTTGTGGACAAGCTCGCTGAGGGCATCGCGCGCATCGCCGCCGCGTTCTATCCCAAAAAAGTCATCCTGCGCTTCTCTGACTTCAAAAGCAACGAGTACGCGAACCTCATCGGCGGGCACCTGTACGAGCCAAAGGAGGACAATCCGATGATCGGCTGGCGCGGCGCATCACGCTACTACAAAGAAGGGTATCGCGATGCGTTCGCGCTCGAGTGCAAGGCGATCAAGAAGGTGCGCGATGAGATGGGGCTTCGCAATGTGCGCGTCATGATCCCGATCTGCCGCACGATCGAGGAGGGGAGGAAGGTCCTTGCCGAGATGAAACGAAATGGCCTTGAGCAGCACAAGCACGGGCTTGAAGTGTACGCAATGTGCGAGGTCCCCTCCAATGTCATCCTTGCCGACGATTTTCTGGATATTTTTGATGGATTCTCGATCGGATCAAATGACCTCACCCAGTTCACGCTCGCCGTCGACCGGGACTCCGAGCTTGTCGCGGACGTGTACGACGAGCGCAATGAAGCGGTCAAGGCGCTCATCGAGCACGTCATCAGGATCGCGCGCAAGAAAGGCAAGTACATCGGCATTTGCGGGCAGGCCCCCTCTGATTACCCGGAATTCGCGCAGTTCCTTGTGCAATGCGGCATCGAATCGATCTCGCTCAACCCGGACACGGTCATCAAGACACGACTTGCGATCGCACAGATGGAAAAGAAGTTGGGGATCCATTAACATGGACAACTACACACTTCGATCCGGAGAGACAATCGACATCTCCTGTCTACGGGACACGGACAGAGAACATATCAGCCGCATCGAGAAGCTCATCGCAGACAGTGCAGATTACCACGAAGTCTACCGTGAGGCGTTCGCCCCGCTCAAAGAAGGCAGAGGGTTCACGGCGAAGAGTCTTTTGGAGTTGCACAATACGCCGCAGTATAAAATTGTCCTTGACATGGTGACGCGGTATTGGGAGCGAATGTCAAGTCCTACGCGCCAGTAAACCATTTACTTATAGATATTTTTTCGATGCCCCATCTTGATGACCAGAATGCATAATTTTTCCTTGGAGATATCTGCTATGATCCTGTGGTCACCCGCCCGTATTTTATATGCCTGCTCACCAACCAATCGTTCAAAATGGGATTCTGGCCTTATCCTTGCTCGTTCCAGAACTGATAGGATATGTATTTGTGTCTGCTTTGGCAACTTTTTGAGAAATTTTGCCGCGGAATTGGAATACAAGATATCATACATTTAGAGCCCCAATTCTTTCTTTAATTGAGCGTGAGTTACAAATTTGCCTTCCTGAAATTCTTCTCTTGCGAGCCTGATCTCTTTTTTGGTCTGCTCATTAAGCTCCATGGTGTCCTCAAGAAGGTCCCAGATGATAGTTTCGTAGCTATCCTTGGCAGAGGCCTTTCTTTGTGCAAGCCTTTCCTTTAGTTCCTCGCTTACCTGGATGGTCGTTACCATAGTATACCTATAGTATAACTATAGTATATAAATGTTGCGCTTTTCTGGGGGTGAAAAATAGACACCGGAAACGGAAGATTTAAATATGATGAAAATATAGTGAAAATGTGGTGAATGTTCCTTGGCGCATCGCAACAGTAAAGCTGAAGGTGACAAAGCATTTCGCGCTCAAATACATGCGGTCGTGGAACTGGGAAATGCACGACCTCCGGGACGCGATCGCAAACGCGTACAAGATCGATAAAGTAGGAAAAGAAAAATTCGGGATATATGTGGAAAAATTAGGATACAAGAAAATCATCACGGTCTATCTTGCGGCAAACGATGAGCTTATCTGCATAACCGGCTCCGAAGGAGGAACAAGAAAATGAAACCATGCCCCATCTGCAAGGAAGGAATCCTCACAAACGTAAATGATATCGTCGCCGACCTTGACGGCTACCTTTTCGTGATCAATGGCGAGCGATGCTCGGCATGCGCTGAGGAGATCCTCGATGAACGCGAGGCCCAGAAGATGATCACCATCGCAAAACGCATGAACCTCTGGGGAGAGCCGCTCAAACTGCACCGCAAGCTCAGCAAGAGCGCACGCGGCACGGTGCTTCGCATTCCAACCGACATCGAAAAAGAGCTTGGCCTCAAAGGAACCGAAGAGGTCGCCATCTCAAAAGTCGGCAGAAAACTCGTCGTGGAGATCGAATGAATCTGCCGCCTCCCCGCACAAGATGGACAAAGAAAGGACTACTTATACCTGCTCTTTGTCATCACCATACATCGCGGCTGGGCACGACAACGGCTTCTCACATACACTTTTGCTAAAAGAGAAAAAAGATAAAACATGCTTCTCCCTGTACCAGCCACCACCTATTTATATTAGGGGTAGCATACGCGTGTGCTGGAACTATTTTCTGCATAAGCCATAACACCGTCAGTACTGCAGCTATAGGTGACAAGTATGTCTGGCCTTACACGTGATACCTCATGGTCTGTGTGACCATCGGGAAATACAGCTCCCGGGGCAACCCTAAAACCAATACGAGCAAGTTCGCTAGCGGGTATACACTCATCGTTGTAAGTGCACGCACGACCACCAACGAAAACAAAGATTCGATTATAAGATTGTAGACAAGAACTCACGGGAATACTTGTTATGAGCCCATCCCGAGCCGCGTTCCATCCAAGGCGTGGACAGACCATGGACGACGGTGTCCTGATCAGTTGAGACGGCTTTTTAATCGCCTGACTTGAAGACACCTTGCCATAGGCGAACGCCTCGCCGACAATATTCCCTTCCTCGTCGAGGACGAGGGGAGCGCTTTGGTCTTCGCCCCCGCGCAAAAACAGCGTCACCAAGCCGACGACCGCGACAAGAGCGACGATAGAAATGACGTACGTGCTGGATCTGTCCGTCATTGGAAATATCACCTCAATTTTTCTGCAAAGACCACAGATTCGAGAGAATAAAAAGATTTAGCACCCCCCCCCCGAGGGGTGAAAAATCAGCGAAAAAGCAGAAAAGCTTAAATATGTGAAAACACATCAACCCACATAGGTGATCAAAACATGGGAAACCTGACGCTTGCATTGCCGGACAACCTGCAGAAAAGCATGAAAAAACACTCCGAGATCCGATGGAGCGAAGTAGTGCGAAAATCAATCGCCCAGAAAATCGAGATGCTCGAAGCCATGGAAAAGATCGCGAAGAAAAGCAGGCTCACAAAAGAAGACGTCGATGAGATATCACGGAAAATCAAGAAAGAGACGTTCGAAGAGCTGAACAAGAGATGATCATCATCGTCGACGTGAACATCGTCATTTCTTCCCTGATACGGGATTCGACCACAAGGGACATCCTTGTCACATCAGGACAAGACTTCTGTTTCCCGGAACTCTCCTTGCACAAAATCCGAAAATACAAAGACCTCATCCTCCAGAAATCCGGATTATCAGAAAAGGAATTCGACGCGGTCTTTCATGCGATATTCCAGTTTATCAGGCTAATCCCAACCGAAGAATTGACACACCACTGGGCTAGGGCAAAAAGGATTATGGAACACGTCGATCCAGAAGACGTCGCCTTCATCGCTTCAGCCCTCAGCCAGGAAAACGCCATCATATGGTCTGATGACAGGCACTTCGACCAGCAAAAAGATATAACCACCTTAAAGACAAAAGACATCGCCGCGCTATTTCACAAAGAAAAGAGCCAATCCTTCTAGATGATGAAAATAGCCTATCCAATAAAGTTATAGTATTCAAGCATCGCCTATCCCGCCGTTCGCTTCGCCTATTCCGCGGCTATGGGGCATTAAACCCATAAAGGAATAAGACTTTTAGCCGCCCAAAAGGGTGAAAATAATATCCCTCATGTTAGTCAAGCTAACATTCTTATCCTTATTTTCCCGGTTTGTTATACAATATAACAGAAAAGTAAAATGGACCAGTTTAGCACCAGTGTCAGAGATAAATAGATCTCATTTATATCTATCCTTGACCATCGCCATGCATCGCGGTTCTGCACGATCGATCGTCTCTTTGATCTCGATGACGCGGCGGTATAACCTGTACCGTTCGTTCTTGAGGTCCTGCAGCTCGTCCTCTTCCTGCTCCAAGTCGTCTGCGGCCTGGATAAGGTCGCGCTCGTCTGAGCTTTCCTTCGCGTCCTCGTACGCCTGCGTTGCCGTTGCGACCCTGCGCTCCTGATCGACGATATCATCTTTGACACTCTCGTCGTCATGGAGCGCTTCGGCGAGCATTTCGTCGAGCAGATCGAGCTTTTGCTCGCAGTTGTACTCCGTCAATTCGGTCAGATCAATGATCGTGCTGTAGCGTGCGTCGCGCACACGCTCGCTGATGGAAGAATTGTCCGTCGGCAGCGTGGATTCATCACCTTGCTCTTCTTCGGCGTCAGTGATTAGCTCCTCATCCGCGCCGGGCTCGACAAATGACGGCTCCGATGGTGCAGCACCCTCACCGACAGGGATCTCCTGGACCGGGGTGGAGCATGCGCTAAGCAGAAGAATGCTGAAGAGGAGGATGAAAAATACTGTCCCAAATCGCATGAGGGGGGAGAATGGGGTTTATTTATAAAGATTTACGCGAATAGATCTCGCAATGGAGTGTTGAGGATGTCCCACCATGTTCTCTTGCGGCGCCCGACCAGACGGCAATTGCCGCTATCGATGTGGTTGCTGTCAACGACAGCACTATCACAGTAATAGCCACCGCCAAAGCACCATGGGCGCAACACCGGCATAGTCACTTTCAGGTATTTGCTGACATACACGTCCATTGTTTCATCATGGCCGAACCGTTCCTTCACGCGGGCAAAACACCGGTCTATATATTCGCAAAGGAGGTAATTATCACCGCGAGCGAACCACTGCCAAAATGGATTTCCTTGAGCACCTTCTTTCGAATGCTCTTTGCCGGTATATTCTTCGACCTCATCCCTCATGAGCAACTTGCCGTCAATCGATTCCCCCATGCCGTGCGGCAACATGATATCACCGGCAGCCAGTTGACTTTTTGGTGTAAGCTTGCACAGATGCTTCGAATCCCACACAAGCTTTATCCTCCCGTCGGGATAGTAGATGATTGCATCGCCAGAATCATAATGCTCATCAAACGACAGCGTGCCCTCAAGCCGGCCACGCATGATCTCTGCGGCACCCGCCGGAACATGACCGGCCCTCATCAGCTTTGGCATCTGCTCACACGCCGGGCCTTCAAATACCCTAAACTCCAAAGGTCGCTTTGGTTGGGTCGATCGCACGATTTCCTTCCCGATTAGATTTTTCCACGACGGCGCATCGTTCCATTTATATGATTATATGTCCGGATGACCTCGTAGCATTGCCATGGTGTAAGCTTAAGCGCGTCAAAGCGCTCACGCACGCCAGGGAAGAGATCATCGATTGTCTTGCCGTCCGGAAATGTTCGTTGCTCCATGTATTCCTCGGCCATACAGTAGAGCATGACATCCTCGGCAAATGGGATGGATTTTTTGGCGTATGGCTTATCCCGCAAAAGCAGGCTCAACCGGAGCATGTCATGCTGTATGCGCGGGTAGAGATCGTCTGGATCCTCAATGTCCCGTGGTGGAGGAAGCTTATTAATAAGGTCGATGGAAACATCGAGCTCCCAATGCTCTGCTTGGGTTAGGATATTATCGTTCATGTTCCAGCATTTAAAGTTTAATTCAAGTATCGGTACTGCGCGACGTCGCGAAAGTCGTCGCCTTCGTACCTGACAGTCTTCATCTCGTTGAAATCGCGCGCGATCACCGGGAAGAGCTCCTCGACGGATCCGCCATGCCGACAGCAATAATTATTTGCCGCACAGTAGAGCGCGACGGTTCGGCCGACGATGCCGGCGTTCAGATGCTCTCATACTGGCGATCAGCTTCCTCGATGACCTTGACGGCTTCCGGGTTGGCCCGAGAATATCCCCGATGCTTGGCGTGTCAGGCATGCGCAGCGCATCGCTGCCTGTCGAATCGGGAAAGCCGATGTCTACGCCCGTCCACGCTAGTTCTTCGACTTTGATTTGGAGTATTCGATCCGGACCATCTGAAACATTTCAGGCGAAAGCACGAGATTGTTACAGTCCCTCTGGACTGCGGGGAAGATGTCTCCAACAGTTGCTTTGATACCATCACAATAGTCTTGCGCTGCAAAGTAAAGTGCCATAACCTTTCCGATATCACTATGATTGTTGACACGGAAACCAATGTTATCAGCAATATCACGCATTCGGTCATAGTAATCCTGCTTATGGTTAAAGAGGATAGTGACCGCAGTATGAAGACCCGTGTCATAACCTTCTGGAATCAGTCCACTTGATGGACTCACATATGGAATTTGGTTTGTCATTTTTTCACCTTTAGAGGAACACCTTTCAGTTTAGTATGAATTTCATCCCGCATCGCATATTCTCCCGCTACACGCAATCTTGCAAATTCCATAGATAGGGATTCGAATTCCTTTTTAGAGAATCGATAACCTTCAAAATTTTTAACACACGATAGGAGAAGAGTGTCTTTGACACTTTCGACTTCAGGCACTTGCTTGAGCACCCCCCTGCACAGGAAAAAATATGTTACAACATTGCAAGCAGTTTCATATGCGTCGCCTTCTCGATCTTGAATCATTGGCATGCGCGCCATAGTGGATACAATGGCATCCAGAATACAACCCACCTTAGTGCGATCCACTAAATCGGTAAGTTGATTCTCAAGAGTTCCGTCAACATCAACAATAGTGACATCAGCAGCATCGTCAACCGTAGATCCTGGCTTCATAAGAAACAAAAGAAACTACT
>CAZRZZ010000037.1:0-1808 GCA_964604755.1 uncultured Methanosarcinales archaeon
TATTGCCCCGGTGGTGTAGTCCGGCCAATCATTTCGCCCTCTCGAGGCTTGTGGCTATCCATAAAGCCGCAGAAAGGCGAAGACCCGGGTTCAAATCCCGGCCGGGGCACTACTTCTATTTTCTGCAATCCGCGTTTGCTGACGATCGAGTGCTGTGCAAATATTAACTATAAATAAGTAGTTAAAATATGAAACTTTAAATAGGGGGAGTATATCTCTTTCCCTATGGAAAAACGCGATCCCGACCTCTTCGACCGGGTAATGCGGGACATTTCTGCTTCGCAAAAAGACGCTCGCACAGATGGATCTCCCCATGCGCAGCAGTACCCTGCTCATATTAGCCCGTTCACCCCAAAGCAGGAGGCTCTTGTCCAGGAGTGGATCGATCAAGTCGTCGCTGACTATCGAAAAGAGATAGAGGCAAAGGAAAAGAGCAAGTCTCGCTTTGGTAATCGCATTATATTTGGCTTTGCCCTTGCAACAACTCTTGGCGCTGTATACATCCTCGGGCGCGACGAATTGCGCAAGATCGAGTGGAACTCTCCTCCGCCGATGCTTGAAGAGATGGCGGCATCCGATCTTCTTCGCGAAGGGGATCCGCAGATGCTCCTCCTTGAATACGACGAAACCAAGCTTACCGTCCCGCTCTCCCATTATCTCGACTACAAACGACGAAATCATCGTCCTTTGGAAAGTGAGGGCTACGCGCGGTTCATCACACCAAACGATCCGTATATCCAAGAGCTGGCCCGGCATTTGACGCAGGGATTCGACTCTGAACCGGGGAGAGTAGATGAAATCCTTCGCTTTGTGCAGCAGCACGCCTACATCAGCGATCCTGTCGAGCATCAGGAATATGCGAAGTATCCAATCGAGACGCTTGTCGAGCGAAACGGGGACTGCGAGGATGTGTCCATTCTTGCAGCGTCCCTGCTGCTTGCAGCCAGCCAAGATGTTGTCATGCTCCTTTACGCAGGACCGCTCCGCATGGATGAGGATGGGCTGCCGGATCGAGAGGGCCACATGAACCTTGCAATCGCAGGGGATTATTCTGGAACCCACGTCGCAGTTGATGGGCGCAACTATTATATCGTCGAGCTCACCAGTGAAGGGTGGACTATCGGCAATGCTCCACCAAACTTCACGAATTATGAAATACAGGCTATCCGGTCTCGATAAGCTCTATCCCCTTTTATTGAAAATTGTGCGGGGGTAATACCCCGTACTTTAGTGCGCAATTTTCAAGACTAAAAATTCGCCTGTCAAGGCGAGGAGCGTAATACCCCGGCCTGAAGGTTGGGGATACCAAAAATCTGCGATTTTTGGGCCTGAAAATCTTTGATTTTCAGTAGCTCCGAGTGGCGAATTTTTATTATCTCAACCCCTACAATAAAGAGAAAACGCCGCTGCCAGCGTCCGAAGTTAAAGTGTACAGTTGTATACTTATGGTCCGAAGACCAAAGTGTCAACTTGTACGACCCAATTCTCCCGCGGACAGCGGACAATGTATATAGTGGCTTCATCTTATAAATACTTTTCTTGCCAATAAACGGTACTCACGCCTCTTCACTAAGGTTATTCTTTGGTTATCTCTAAACATTTATAAGATATCTCCCTCTCCGCCGCTTCATGGGTGATATCCAGACGCCGGGGGTCGGTGAATTCTTGACGCTTGAGGATTATTTGAAGCTCTGCAAGTCTCAAGGTCCAGGCATCCATCTTCGCACGGCAGCCGGCATGCTTCGCGACATGTTTGATTTCTTCGGGCATACCAAAGAGGTGTATTGCGGCGCGCATGTCAAGCGGCC
>CAZRZZ010000037.1:1908-10682 GCA_964604755.1 uncultured Methanosarcinales archaeon
TTGATTTCTTCGGGCATACCAAAGAGGTGTATTGCGGCGCGCATGTCAAGCGGCCGAACTTCTTTGACGGCAAGACGCTTGGCTTTGGGGAATACATGTTCGTCGGCGGCTCCGATGTGCTTGCCGGATTGGAGATGACAATCCGGGGCCTTGCAATCCCCGGTTCGGACCGCGTCGCGATCATCCTCAAAGGACCACCATCGACAGGAAAGAGCATCCTTGCCGAGATGATAACAAAAGGGCTCATTCAGTTTAGCACGGAAGAGGACGCGGGAGCGATCTATACACACAGATTCGTGCTTCCAAAAGATCTTGCATTCGGAAAGGACAAAGCGCCCGTCGGGTTTGGAGGCGATGCATTATCTAACTTCCAGCCGCTTGACGTGCGGGGAAATCTGGACAAGGATGTCCTCACGATCGACTGCGAGATGCACAATTCTCCAATCCGCACGATGCCCCGACAATACCGTCTTGAGCTTTTTGAGAATGTGTTTGGCATTGCTGCGGAGGACGTCCAGTACCTCGTTCCTGAAAGTTTCCGTGAAGATTGCTGCCATAACTGCGAGGGTATCCTCAACGCGCTTATCTCCCAGTATGCAAAGGGATATGAGGGGTCGAACAAGGATCGGCGGCAAAAAGCGCTCAAGAACGCGTTGCGCCACATCGTCGTGCAGCGCTTCGCATACAATACCGCAGGGATGGGCATCGTCACTGTGCCCGTCAATGAGAAGCTTCGCCTCGGAGAGGCGATTCCCATCACCGACCAGGCACGCTATTCGAAGATTGCGGAGATCCTTGATTATCTTGGCGTGCGGTTCCTTGGCTACCGCAACTCCGATCATGTCGCCGCGAACCGCGGCATGCTCATCCTCGAGGAGATATTGCAGCGCATGGATATCCTCTCCGGAAACGAGAATGATTTTGTCAGCCGTGGAAAGCTGCGCCTTGGAAACGTCAGCCTCCTTTGCGACACCGTACTGCTTGGGACAAGCAATATCGAGCCCTACATCAATGCGATGGCGAACGAGAACGTCAATCCCGGCGCAAAGACGCGGTGGAGCATCCGCTCCGTCACGCACCCGATCCGCATCAGCGACGCAGTCACGCTCTATGAGAGGACTATCCTGCATCCGCGGTTGCTCAGCAGAAAAAAGCATGTCAGTCCCTATGCCGCATGGGGCCTTGCGTTCTGGAGCGTCACAACCCGCCTTGAAGATCCGGCGCTATCGCTTAAGGAACGACAGGTCATCAAGTCGGAGGGCTATTCCGATGAGGAAAAGGCAATTGTGGAGAAGCTCTCGATCCCTCAGAAAGCATACCTCTACGATGCAGATATCCTCAGTGCAGAGATCCCTCACGTCTTTGAGCGCTTCGTCACAGACCAGTTCATCTCTCTTCTGCGCAATCGCTCCTGGTGTGAGGGGGAGCCCCTGCCGACGCGAGTCCTGCGCTCGGCGATTATTGATCCTGCGCTGTACGCGGACTCATCGTGCCTTTTGCCTATGAACATCTTTGATAGCGTCGATGAGTTTCTCGCTAAGCCCGACAACCTCACCGATCCTCATCTTATCCGGTCAAAGGACCAGGCTGCGAACCGTCTTAAGGAGATGAAAGAGTTTCTGCACGTGGCACGCCGGCACACAGAGCGGCTTATTCGTCTTGATGTCGAGCAGGCAATCATCTCTGAACGCAATGATGAAGACCATGCCTTGAGGCTTCTCATCGACTACATGGCAGTCGCAAGCAGGGTCAACCAGGGAAATTTCGACCCCCTCCCCAATCCCAGCATGGCGGGAACAAAAGTGAATCCGATGGAACTGCTCAAGCCCTTTGAAGATGTTCTTGTGCAAGGGGGGTGGTGGGCAAAGGAGCCAGACGCAGATGCCCTTCGCAGATTCCGGGAGGGACTCATCCATCGCTTCATCCAAAAGCAGGAAGAGTATCGTGAAGCAAGGGGGGACGAGTACAATGCCTCAAAGGATACGCTCTTTCACAAGCAGATCTATCGCGACGTGCTTGACGCGTATGTCCGTGGCGCGATGGCAGAGCCAATCAAGCACATCTTTTCTTCCCGGGACAGTATCCTTGATGTCCTCGAACGCGTCGACCGGATGTTTAACAAGGATTCAGGGCGTTTTGCCGCAGAGCAGATCATCACCGAACTTGACGTTTCGCCGGAGATCGTGAAACTCACCGCGTCCTATTTTAACGCCATGCTCGATCTTAACTTGAAAGGGGGCCGCAAAGACTCCGCCGCATACTGTCCATCCTGCGTCCCCGTCTTCTTTGAGTATGTTGTCAAGAAGAATCTGCTCAAGTATTCCCTTTCTGAGTCCCAGAGAAAGCAGCTTGCATTGGGTATGTAAGCGCGGCCTCATGACAATGTTTATAAATGGGTATTTTTCCCAATCACGTGCACGGGCCCATGGCTCAGCCTGGTAGAGCGAGTGGCTCTTAACCACTAGGTCCAGGGTTCAAATCCCTGTGGGCCCGCTTTCTTTTCTTTGTGTCATGGCGTGCGTCAAGAATCTCCTGTTCAGGGCTAAGCGCCGAAGGTGCGCATGCCTTGTGGGGGTGATAGGGGGTGAAACCCCTTATGTGGTGATCACCTGTGGGCCCGCTTTCTTTTCTTTGCTGCTTTTTCTTTTTCCGGAGAACTAACACGTCACACAAACTGTTCCATGTCTTTTAGCCTGTTTTCCCTTCGTGAGCACTTCAGCCGGATGCGACCCTTCCCGATATACCGTGATCCCCTTGCAGCCAAGATCGTAAGCGAGCATGTAGATCTTCTCTACGTCGCTTGGCGTTGCGCTTTTTGGCAGGTTGATCGTCTTTGATACGGCATTGTCCGTGTGCTTCTGGAACGCCGCCTGAATTTTGATGTGCTGCTCTGGATCGACATTTTGCGCGGTCACAAACAGCTCTTTGATATCGTCGGGGATCTCCGTGATGCCATCGAGCCGTCCTCTCTTTGCAATCTCCTCCATGAGTTTTTTTGAGTAAAAGCCCCCCCTCTTTGCGATGTCGATGAAATGCTTGTCCACGCTATAGAGGGTCTTGCCATCAAGGACCCGATGCTCAAAGGCGACAGCGAACAAGGGCTCGATTCCTGATGAGCAGTCGGCGATGATGCTGATCGTCCCGGTCGGCGCGATCGTCGTGCGGGTCGCGTTGCGCACACGGTCCTCTTTTCTTCCGGTGTCGTAGATGCTTTTCTTGAAGTTGGGGAACACGCCGCGCGTCTTGGCAAGGTGCGCCGATGCTTTCCTCGCCTCGCCGTCGATGAATCGCATGATCTCTTCCGCGATGCGAATCGCCTTCTCTGAGGTGTAGGGCACTCCAAGCTGGATGAGCATCTGGGCAAACCCCATCACACCAAGGCCGATTTTACGGTTCGCCCGCGCCATGCGTGTGATCTCTTCGAGAGGATATTTGTTCATGTCGATCGTGTTGTCAAGGAAGTGCACGGCATCATGGACCGTGCGGCGTAGCTTTTCCCAATTGATTTTTCCGTCAGCGACCATATTGGACACATTAATCGAGCCAAGATTACACGGCTCATAAGGAAGAAGCGGCTGCTCCCCGCACGGGTTTGTGCTCTCGATACGTCCGATATGGGGCGTTGGGTTGTGACGATTGATGCGGTCCAAAAAGATGATGCCGGGATCCGCGGTTTGCCACGCGAGCTTTGCGGCGAGCTTGAAGATGCGCCGAGCCGATTCGCGCCTGACTGTTTTTTTTGTCCGCGGATTGATGAGCAGGTACGTCTTGTTCGCCTTGACTGCGCGCATGAAGCGCGACGTCGCGGCGACGGAGATATTGAAGTTCACGATGCTTCCGACCCTCTCCTTGCAGGTGATAAACTCTTCGATGTCGGGATGGTCGCAGCGCAGGATGCCCATGTTCGCTCCGCGGCGTTTTCCGCCCTGCTTGATCTGCTCCGTTGCCGCATCATAAATCTTCATGAATGATACCGGACCGGATGCAACGCCGCTTGTGCTCTGCACAACATCCCCGTGCGGGCGCAGATTCGAGAACGAAAAGCCCGTCCCCCCGCCGGATTGATGGATGATTGCGGTATGATGGAGTGTCTCAAAGATGGAGTGCATGTTGTCATAAACTGGCAGGACAAAGCAGGCTGCAAGCTGCTGCAGCCGCCGTCCTGCGTTAAATAACGTCGGCGAATTTGGCAGAAAATCAAGCTGTGCCATCATCTCATAAAACCGGCCTGCTGTGTGTTTGACTGTCGTGTCTTTTTGGAGAAGCCTCCTTGTTTTCGCATCGGCAGCGACAAGGTCGGGATAGGGGAGGCCTGATTCTTTTGCAATGGCGGCGACCCGCTTGTTCTCATACAACGCGTCGGCGGCCGCGATATTTTGTGCGACGCGCGAGAACATTTGTTGCGGTGTCTCGACGATGCGGCGACCCTCGTCCCGTTTTAGATAGCGTGCTTGAAGCACGGCGAGCGCATTCTGGGAGAGCCTTGGTGGAATCATCGCATCTCCTACGAGGGTGTGGTATTTAAGCCTTTCACCAGAAATGATGTGGAGAAATATGGCGGCGGGACTGGGATTTGAACCCAGATATCCTTGCGGAAGCCGGTTTGCCCGAAAGGCGTATTCGAGACCGGTGCACTACCGGATTATGCGATCCCGCCGTGATTCCGGAAAGAAATGGGCTCTATAAAAATGTTCGTCCTCACAGTGTAATCCGGACCTTGTCGATCGACTGGGCGATCTCCTCGCCTTTCTTGGTCAGGGAGAGGAGCTTGAGCCGTCCTTGCTTGTTGAAGTTGATAAGTCCGGATCTCTCCATCTGCTGGAGGATTTTGACGACGTGAGAATAGGTGCAGTCGATATGCTTTGCAAGCGATGAGGCGTACACTTCATTTTTTGCATTGAGAAGCTCAATGAGCATCATTGCGGGCTTCTCTCTGAAGAAGACGTTGAAAATCTCCTTGTTGCGTATCATCGTTGCCATATCCTATCAGTATACTTTGTCCCATCTATTTCGTTCTATATATCAAAAAGTAATGAATGCAGAGGATAGATTTAAAGGTTTCGGTTTTTCCTAGGGATATTCACGAGGTTGCAAGAGCGGCTGTATCACACAGCCCATGCGGTTTATCTTCATCGAACAAGAATCTTGTGTGCACAATGCTGCTATCATTTCCCCCATACTCCCGAAGCGTTTTCGATCGTATTTAAAGTTATTTCTTTTGCTCAAAGAGTTTATAATCCTCTGTGTCTTCACTGCGCAGATAATCAACCGGTGTTTTCTTTTGTGGTGACACCAGCCGAGGTGGCTTGTCCGTCCGGGCAACAACTTGACGTCGATAATGCTGCTATCTTTGTTATCTTTCAAGTGAAACGGAATCTTTCTTTGCTCTCCGGAATGTCCATCACAATCTTAATATACCGCGCCGCTGCAAGCAGGGGGATGCAGGATGTTCTCTTTCCTTATCAGACAGTCCGTGACGAACAGGCGGGCTTAATCGAAGACGTCAGGGACTGCATCGCCAAGAAAAGCCACCTCATCGTCCATGCGCCGACCGGGCTTGGCAAGACCGCCGCGACGCTCGCTCCGGCGCTGCGGTACGCAATCGACAACAAGAAGACCGTCTTCTTTTTGACAAGCCGGCACACCCAGCACGCAATCGCGATCGAGACGCTACAGAAGATCCGGGAGAGGTACGGCGTCAGTTTCACCGTCGTGGACATGATCGGCAAGAAATGGATGTGTTTACAGCAAGGCATAGATTATCTTAACTCAAGGGAATTTGGCGACTACTGCAAGCACTTGCGCGAAGAAGGCCAATGCGAGTTCTACACAAAGGCGCGCGATTCATCCTACAAGCCGACTGTGGAGGCAAAGCAAGTGGCCGTGCAGGTCACCGGGCTTGGGCCGCTGCATACCGACGCGCTCAAGAAAGAGTGCATGGATCACAAGCTTTGCCCGTACGAGATGGCGCTTTTGCTTGCCAGGGGCGCGCAGGTCATCGTGACGGACTATTCGTACCTCTTCACCCCGCGAATCTGCGAGACGTTCCTTGCTAAGGCAAGTCTGCGTCTTGAGGATTGCATCATCATCGTCGATGAGGCGCACAACCTGCCGGACCGCGCCCGGGACGCGATCACCGACAAGCTCTCATCGCTGATGATTGCCCGCGCGAAGAGCGAGGCGGACAAATTTAACTACGCGGAGGCAAAGGAGCTTCTTGAGCATCTTGGGCATGTGCTCGAGCAGATCGGGAACAGTGTTGATGTCTTCAGCGAACGTCTCGTCCGGCAAGAGGAGCTTGTTATGAAAGTCAAGGAGAAGGTCGGCTATTCGGAGCTTCAGCAAGAGCTTGAGTTCATCGGCGAGGCGATCCGGGCAAGCCAGCAGCGCTCGGCAATCAGCGGTGTTGCCGCGTTTCTTGATGCCTGGCTTGGCCCAAGCACAGGGTTTGCGCGCATCATCCGCCGGGAGCCGGGTCAGAAGGGGGATGTGGTCACGCTCTCTTATCGGTGCCTCGATCCGGCGGTCATCACGCGCGACGTCATTTCGCAAAGCCACAGCACGATCGCGATGAGCGGAACACTTACACCGACAAGCATGTACAAGGACGTGCTCGGCTTTCCGGCAAATACGGCCGAAGCGACGTTCCAGAGTCCATTTGCCGACGAGAACAAGCTCACACTTGTCATCCCGAAGACGACGACGAAGTATTCCGCGCGAAGCGATGAGATGTTCTCAAAGATCGCGCGCATCGTCGCCGACGTGACCAATGCAGTGCCGGGCAATTGCGCGGTATTTTTTCCAAGCTATGCGCTGCGGGATGGCGTGTACCGCTTCTATGCCGATCATGGCAGGAAAACCGTCTTTTTAGAACAGCCAAAGATGACGGCAGGGGAGAAGACAGAACTGCTTGATAAATTCAAGAGCTACATGAAATCTGGCGCTGTCCTGTTTGGCGCGATATAGGGCAATTTTGCCGAAGGCATCGATCTTCCCGGCGATTTTCTCAAATGCGTCGTCGTGGTCGGCCTTCCGCTTGGACAGCCGGACCTTGAGGCAAAACAGCTCATCGAATACTATGACACACGGTTCAGGCGCGGCTGGGATTATGGATATGTGCTTCCTGCATTCAACCGGTGCCTGCAGAGCGCAGGGCGCTGCATCCGAAGCGAAACGGACAAGGGATGCATCGTCTTCTTGGATGAGCGCTACCTGTGGCCGATGTACCGGCGCTGCTTTCCGCCGGACTCTTCGATGAAGGTGACGGAGTATTGGGTGGAGGAGATTGAGGAATTTTTTGGGGCAAAATAAGGAGGTATGCAATCCCTTGATCATTTCGTCAATTTTTCGGGCTCTTTCTTCTTTGGTAAAAAGTTTTCTTCAGAAATAATCGGCCTTCCAAGACGTTTTTCAACGCTTTTCCTTGCTTCATGTGCGGCCTCACCACCTTCATGAGCAGATTCCTTGCACTCCTCGAGGCCTTGGGAGTTTCTCTCTTTTGTAATTTCTGCAGTGGTCTTCTCTCCTAACATGGTAAATATTAATTCTAAATCAGTCATGTGGTCTCTAAGATTCTGGTTTTTCTTCTGCAGTTTCTTGAATTCCTAGTATTCTCCGATCGTCTTTCCGAATGTCGCTTTGCTGATCTCGTTGATGAGTATCGCGAACTCTTGCTCTGTCTTGACGTCCCTGTTTTTCCATTCATCGGTGAGTTCCTGCCGTATCGCAATGCCCCGCAGCCGCTTGTCTATCCATCCTTTCGGGTATCCTTTGAGCTCGTAGTATCCCTTTGTCCGATCCTGGCCGAGTTCTGGATTTTCAATTTCTTCTATACGCTCATGGCCTACTTGTGCCAGCCACTTCTTGAACGGCTCAGCTTTCTTGGAAGGGATTGACTGGATGATGCGGAAGAGAGACTTGGTGTTTGCGCAATCGGTCGTATATGATTTACCATCTGCGGCGATCAATTTCAGTCGGTGACAGATTGTCACCGACTCAACACCTTCTTCCTTTAGTCTCTGAGATAGCTTATTCCAATACTTTCTTGCTTTTTGAAAGTCATCCTGATTTATGAGAACTGCCACAACATCCACAATAGAGAAATACCACTCCTCCCCATGCCAGATCCGCCGGATGCTCTTGTCCTGGAAAACTGCGATTTTGCTTCTTCCGCTCATTGCACATTGAAATCTTCCGTTCTTTATATGCTTTAAGAGCATGTTTGTCCAGTGGGTTCGGTCCAAATGGCACATTTAAAGCTACTTTTAAGTAGTAAAAATAGTAATATTTATGTACGAGTAGTTTTCTCTTTCTGTATCTCATATAATTCAGGAGGTCACTGCAATGAACAGTCTACACTTTCAGGAAACCACGAAAGACAATATTCTTCGCTTTCGGTCGTTTTATGGGAGGAATATTAATCAGATGCCGCTCCTTCTCTCCGGCAAGGATAAGGCAGGCAAAGTGGTTGATGTTCCGCGCGTGCCGATGACTCCAAGGCAGTTGTTGCAGGAGCGGGTGCGTGGCGGGAATGAGAACGATCAAAAATTACTACGAGACAATTATATTGATACGGCCTGCGCTGTCATTACGGATTCCAGTGGGGAGGTTCTTGTCGGACTGTATTCTGATCCTCTTGTGGAAGAACTCATCAATAGTCTCAATCCGGGGAGCAGGCTTCAACGTGGCTCATTGCCGGTTGACGCCGATGCGTATCAGGAGATAAAGAAGAATAAGGCGTTTGTCATCTCCCGTGATGAAGCGAGTAATCTGCG
>CAZRZZ010000038.1:0-10220 GCA_964604755.1 uncultured Methanosarcinales archaeon
TATGTGCCCATGTCACAGATCAGCACATATCGTTATAAAAGCTTTTCCTGGTGCAACCTGCCGAAAACCTTAAAACCTCTTTCCTTCTTCAAATCGGAATGACACTCCTCACGAAGTCCCGTTTCCTCTCTGGCCTGCAGTGCCACAAGAAGCTCTGGTTCGAGGTGCATGAGCCGCAAAAGATCCCCAAGCCTTCTCCTGCCGACCAGTTCCTCATGGATCAGGGCATCAAGATCGGAAAAATCGCGACACAACGGTATCCGGGCGGGCTTCTTCTTCCCCAAAGCCACATGCAGATCAAGGAGAACATAGCTCAAACCCAAAGGGAGCTCGAGAACCCAAGGCCGCTCTTCGAGGCCGGATTCCAGCATCAACGGTGCTACGCACGAGTCGACATCCTTAATCCTGTCGAGGGAGGGTGGGAGCTCATCGAGGTCAAGTCGAGCACGAGCCCAAAGGAGGAGCATTATCCGGATGTCGCGTTCCAGAAGTGGATCATCGAGCAGACGGGCCTTCCGGTCAAAGGATGCTATCTGCTCCTTGTCAATCCCGACTATATCAAGCAAGGGGATCTTGAGCCGCAAGAGTTCATGACCTTGCACAATGTGGACGTCGAAGTCAATGCATATCTTGGGGATATCCCCAGGCTCATCGACGAGATGCTTCTCGTGCTCGACTCGCCCGACTGTCCGGATATCCCGATCGGCTACCACTGCACGAAACCGCGCGCATGCCACTTCGAGTCCGAATGCTGGGGATTCGTCCCGAAGCGCAGCGTCTTTGACCTTGAGCGCGACACGCGCATGGAAAAGGCAAAGGAGCTCATGGAGCAAGGTATCCTCGAGCTTGAGAACGTTCCTGATGGCTACGACCTCAAACCAAAACAGCAGATACAAGTCAAAGCCGCAAAGACGGGCGAGTCCATCATCGACAAGAAAAGGATCAGGGCCTTCCTCAAAAAACTCGAGTATCCACTGCACTGCATGGATTTCGAGACGGCAGGTCCTGCTGTTCCTTTCTTTGACGGCACACGGCCGTACGAGGCGGTCGTTACCCAGTTTAGTGTCCACACCATCCAAAAAGGAGGCAAGATTACCCACAGAGAGTTCATCGTCGACGCCATCGACAAGCGCCACAAGATTGCCGATGCTCTCATCAAAGCCATCCCGGATGAGGGCACCGTGCTTGTCTGGACGGGCTATGAGAAGCAGCGCCTTCAAGAGATGGAGCGCGACTATCCAGACAAAGCAGAAGGGATCCGAAAGATAATTGGCCGCCTTGTCGACCTTTCCGTGCCGTTCAAGAACTTCTGGTATTACCATCCGGACCAGGGCGGCAAGTACTCGATCAAATACGTGCTTCCTGCGATGACAAGCCTCTCCTACGACAATCTCGCCGTCAAGGACGGCTCGCATGCGGCGATGGAATTTATCAACACGCTCTGGACGGACAAGCCAGAAGCAGAAAAGCAAAAAGTCAGGCAAGACCTGCTCACATACTGCGCACTCGATACGGAAGGGATGGTGGAGATCGTGAAAAAACTTCAAGCTCTCTGCGCCAAGTAACGGTGCAGGTCTTTGTATTCTTTGTCACGATCAAAGATTGCCCACAAGATGACCGAACCTCCTCGGACTTCATACACGAGTCGCTTGCTCTTGCCCCTGTCAGAAAAGCGGACGCGAAGAAGCGTCGCTCGATACCCCTCAATCGCTTTGAACCGAAATGGATTTACACGAAGAAGTTCAATCTTGTTATCAAGAACCTTCTTTGTCTCCTCGTTCAGGCTAGTGACCTGTTTCAAGAAGTGCTTTGTTGGGACAATTTCGTACATTATCGCTTGCCCAGCGCTTTCTTGAGCTCTTCCTCCGTACCAAAGAGGTTGTGCTCTTCTGTCACTGCCACAAGCTTTTGAAGCAAGGCCATCTCTTTCTTGGTGATATACACCTTCTCAAAGAGCTTCTCCCGCAGAGCCTCCTTGATGAAGTCCTGGACGTTCCCGTAGCCATGTTTTTTCGAATACGTTGTTGCTGTGTCGAAGAGCTTCTTTGGCATGCGGACATTGACCTGCGTATTCATAGTATCATTAGATACCAATTGGTATTTAAGCTTTGTGGCCGGTGACATAGGCGAGTCGGAAAAGAACCCCAAATATATGCGTTGCGCAGAAAAAATCGGTCGAGATTCGTCGCTTCACGAACTATTTCATAACGTCCCCTCAATATCCTCTTTTCGTCTCTAAATCTTGTCGTCGAGAGAAACATTCTTGTCCGGGACGGCTGGAATTCTTCCAATTTATTTTTTCGAAATCGAAAACTATCCGGTCGCATCGCATAGCGTTCGATTCTTCCGTCAACATTCCGAAATTCTTGGCGATATTGTGATTAAAACCCTTCTTCCTCCAAAGGAGTTGGGGTGAAAAACAATACGGAGGAAGAAAAATGCAAACGTTAGAGAAAACATTAAATATGTCGACGTGGCAGGAACCTGTTATCCCACATTTCCCGGGACGTCCATCCCCGACTTTTCCACAGGTGCCAAACGGCTATGAGCAACCCTTTGGATACGGACCGACGTTCTACTTGGGCGGGGCGAACATCATTAATACACCAACAGGGTTTATCATCCCGCTGCCAGACGCAAGAAGGGACACGCCGCTGCGCGACGTGCATGAGACCTTCCGCATCGATCCGGTCAAAGGGCCGACGTACGGGCACACGACATTCGACATCGGCGGTGGAAACAAAATTCGCCACTACTACGACATGAAGAGGTCGTTGAATTGAGAATCATCGCATGCGGAAACAAGGAATTGGAGAACAGCAATCTCTCCTACTTTGTGTGCGATAAAACCACGGATTTTTTTTCTTTTTTACTTTCATTCTTCAAGGAAATGCTCCCGGATAATGAGGGGGCGCAAAGAGACACGGAGTGCAGAAAGAACGATGACCTCAAGAAGATTTGCAATTCGGTAACCACATTTGAATCAAACGACATCCAGGTGGACACGATCTATAGTAAAGAAACCATTACGATCATCGTACGATATACCAACCAGAACGTCAGGGAAAAGGCAGCAAAAATCGTGCAAAAGTACATCATAAAATAAGGTGGGAACAGCGATTACAAAAATGGCAATCAACTGCAAGAGATGCGGAATCGAGATATTGGATCCAAGCGACGTAAGTTATGGGCTCTGTCCGGATTGTCGGGATGACACCGGTGCATTGGACCATGACGCATGGGAACAAAAAGAAGCAAAGCTATTGCTCATGGCAAAAGGCATCTACAAGGCCTGCTCGTGCCGCGCTGACGGCATCACGGATGAGCAAATCGACGATCTTGATGATACGGTCTACGACATGATGTGCGAATCATGCTGGGATAATCTTAGAGCCGAAGAAGATCGTCTTTTTCCTAAAAAGAAAAGCATCTTTCTAGGCGCTGGCAATTCAAAGGGGCGCATGCACGTCGTCCTGCGGCGCGATGATGCCAAACCGATTGTCAGCAGACTTCTTTTTTCCTGTTTTCTGAGGGATGAGGCCCAATACCTCGAGCTTCACGAGGGGATCCAGCATTTCAAGAGCGACAAGTATGACATCGATCTCCTCACTGCGGGCGACCGAGTTTATCTGATCGTGCGTTGTGATGATGCACTTTCCATCTCCAAGAAAATTTATGAGTGGGTGCAAGGAATTGATTCATGAGGCTTTCTGCGGGTAAATGTTTATATTCTTCCCCCCATTATCTTCTCGTATGAGACGGCAGATCCGCGTCCTTGGAATCGATGACTGCGCACACAAGCGCGGCGACAAGACAACGCTCATTATCGGCACGTTCTTTCGCGGTGGAGATTTTCTTGATGGCGTCATCTCCACACCCGTCCAGGTCGACGGCGACGACGCGACAGTGAAGATGAGCGCCATGGTTAAGGCAAGCAAATTTCGGACCCAGATCCGCGCGATTCTCCTTGATGGCATCGCCGTCGGCGGATTCAACATTATCGACATCCACGCATTGAACAAGATGACAGGGATTCCAGTCATCGCCGTCGTGCGCCGGATGCCCGACTTCAAAAAGATCCATCAAGCCCTCACGCGTCTTGGCTGGAAGCACCGCATCGAGCTTCTTGAAAGGGCAGGAATTCCAATCAAGATAGGCAACATCCACGTCCAGTTCGCAGGGACGGCAAAGGACACGGTAGAAAAAATCCTCAAGCTCACGTGCACAAACTCGGCCATCCCCGAGCCCATCCGCGTCGCGCATCTCATCGCTGGTGGCATAGCATTGGGGGAAAGCCGGGGGCGGGCGTGACGTGTCAGAAATCGCCAATAGCCCATTGATTTTTGCGTATCTTCGCACGCTCAAGAACCGTCAAGGACAGCATTTAGGCTATCGACCAAGCGGTTCTTGACGGAAGACTCGGCACCTTCCTTTCCCTGCAAAAAACCATGCACCTTTAAATAGGGGGGTCATCCATTTCTCCTGAATATGCACATGTCTTCCCAAAATCCCGCCTCGTTTGCTAATCTGCACCTCATCGAGCCGCTCCTTTCGGCGCTTGCCAAAGAAGGATACACAACCCCGACACCAATCCAGGCGCAGGCGATCCCTGCACTTCTTCACGGACGCGATCTTGTCGGCATTGCGCAGACCGGCACTGGAAAGACCGCCGCGTTTTCGCTTCCGATCCTCCAGCGAATGGCAAAAGAAGCCAAGGTCATGCCGGCCAGATGCCCGCGCGTCCTCATCCTTGCGCCGACGCGCGAGCTTGCGACCCAGATAGGAGAGAGCATCGCTGCGTACGGCAAGTTCCTCCGCTTCAGGCACACGGTCGTCTTTGGCGGTGTCGGACAGGGGCCGCAGGTGCACGCGCTCCTGCGAGGGGTCGACATCCTCGTCGCGACACCAGGACGCCTTCTCGACCTCATGAACCAGGGCCATGTGAAGCTTCACATGGTCGAGTTCTTTGTGCTCGACGAGGCGGACAGGATGCTTGACATGGGCTTCATCCACGACGTCAAGAAGATCGCTGCCGTTCTTCCCCGCAAAAGGCAGTCCATCTTTTTTTCGGCGACGATGCCGCCTGCGGTCGCAAGCCTCGCCCACAACCTTCTTTTGGACCCCGTGCGCGTCGAAGTGACGCCGCAGGCGACGACGGTCGAGAAGGTCGAGCAGCGCGTCTTCTTCGTCGACCAGAACAGCAAGGACGCGCTCCTCATCGACCTTCTGCGGCAGCGTCATCTCACGCGCGTGCTCGTCTTCACGAAGATGAAGCATCGCGCAAACAAGGTTGCAAAAATCCTTAGCAAGAATGGCATCGAGACGGACGCGATCCACGGCAACAAGTCGCAGAACCAGCGTATGCAGGCCTTGCGTAATTTCAAGACAGGCCGCGTTCAGGTGCTTGTTGCGACCGACATCGCGGCGCGCGGCATCGACATCGAGAACATATCCCACGTCATCAACTACGATCTTCCAAACGAGCCGGAGAGCTACGTGCACCGCATCGGGCGCACGGCGCGCGCAGGCGCCTCGGGCACCGCCTATTCGTTCTGTGCGGCCGACGAGCGTGCGTTTCTTCGTGACATCGAGCACCTCACCCGCGTGGCGCTCACCCCGGTCGAGCACAAGTACCACTCCGAGAGCGCAAGGAACGCCATGGGATCAGCGGCGCGTCCGCCTCCACGCAAGCCGTTCCATCACCAGCAGGAGGGACCTTCGCGGCATGGACATGCGCCACACGCGCAAAGACGTGGTCAGCATGGGCGTTCGTCGCACGCACAAGGTAGGCTGCACGGAAGATTCCGTCACGCACGGCGACACAGGTAGAACGCAGACGAATACCCTTTCATGTGGTTTCTGTTTCACCATTCATTTTTTAAACTACCCCGGGATTCTTTCCCCCATGGACCACAAGACCAGTATCCAGGAGCTCAAAGAGGCCGTCAAACAGTTCTGCGACGAGCGCGGCTGGGATCAATACCATAATGCAAAGGACCTTGCGATCGCCGTAAGCACCGAAGCAAGCGAGCTTCTGACGCTCTTTCGCTTCAAATCACCAGAAGAAATCGATGAGATGTTCTCGACTCCATCGAAGCGGGAAGCGATCACAGACGAGATGGCAGACGTCCTCCTGCCTCTCCTGCGGCTTGCGATGCGCTACGATGTCGACCTTGCCACGGAGTTTCACCGCAAGATGGGCAAGAACAGGACCAAGTATCCGATAGAGAAGGCGAAGGGGCAGAACAGGAAATACACGGAGCTCTAGTCGCTCTCGTCCCTGTATATCCCTGACGCGTACGCGAGTCTTTGGCGTGCTCTATGAGGGGAACAAAAGAGGGTATCCTCTGTGAACATTATGATTTATTAACCAATGCCGCCTCTGCGTCCATGATGATCCATATAGCGATGATCCAGACACTCAGCATCGCCGGCGCGATCGTCTCGTTGTACGCGCTGCGCGTCAAGCGGGGTGTTATGCGTGACAATGGATACCATCCCTTATGTGATATCCGCACGAACATCTCCTGCACGAAGGCGCTCCTAAGCAAGGAAGGTTCGATTGCGGGGTTTCCAAATCCCCTTATCGGCCTCATGGTCTACCCGGCTATCTTCTTGCTCACGCTCTTCTATCTGCCGGCGGTCTTTTTCATCGCGCTTGCGCTTGCTGTGGCGTCTCTCTATCTTGCGTATGTAAGTTATATCAGGCAAAAGAATTTCTGCCTTGTCTGCACGATGATATACCTCATCAATGTTCTTCTGCTCATCACCTCACTGCGGCTATAAGATTGGGCATGCGCGTCTCTGTGCAACTCATCTTGGGGAGGGCCAAGGCAATTTTTATAAACATCTGCTCCCACCTCCATGCATGGATCCCGTACCACGACTACTCATCCTTGGTGGTGCTCTGCTTGTCGTCATCGGCCTCTTCTGGCAGGTTCTGCCGTTTGGCCATCTGCCAGGGGACGTTGTCGTCCACAAAAAGAATGTCTCCTTCTATTTTCCAATCGGCACGTCGCTTCTCCTGAGCATCATCCTGTCGCTGATATTCTTGGCCTTTTCGCTTCTTCGCCGAAATTTCTAGCGCCTGGTCAATTCCACGACCGCCTCGCCATGCGGAGTCTGCGGGAAGAGATCAAAGAGCGCCGCGCTCGTGACAGTGTACTCCCGAAATTTTGGGAGCTCGCGCGCAAGCTGACGCGGATTGCAGGAGATGTACACAATCACGTTTGGCTTCATATCATTGAGCGCATCAATTGCGCGAGTGTCCATGCCGGAACGCGGCGGATCAGCGATCACAAAAAGAGGAGCAGGAAGAATAAGGCGGCGAAGCTTTGCCGCATCAAGAACGACCGCGTCCGCATTGCGCACGCCATTGCGTTCGATGTTCTTCTTTGCATTCGCAATCGAGAAAGTGTTGCTCTCGACGATCGTCACCGACTTAAACAGGTCCGCATTGATGATCCCAAATGTTCCGACACCGCCATACAAGTCGAGCAGGTGCGCATCTTTTGTATCATGCCGTGACAGAAGGCCATGCACGTATTCTTGCATCTTCTCTGCCATGATGTGGTTGTTCTGGAAGAACCCCTGCACTGTATAAGTGAACTCCTTTGCGCAAAGCGTCTCGCGGATTTCATCCGAGCCCTTGACGACAAAGTACTCTGTCGACGTGCTCAGGTCCGATTTTTTTCCTACATAAGTCACGATGACGTTTGCCGCGCTTGTCACCTTTGCGAACGCCTCGATCTTCGTTGCTGCCTCTGCGACGCGGGCGGAGTCCTTGCTGAGAACAAAAGATACAGATGAATCTTCTGGCGGCGTCCGGATGACCGCGTACTTGATCGTCCCCGACTGTTTCTTGATGTCAAAGAAGTCCGCGTCGGCAAAATGCTCGCGCACCTCGCGAAGCAGAACATTGATTTTTTCATCAGCGATTGGGCATTGTTTGATGTCGATGATCCTTTTCCACGAGCCCTTTTGCCGAAAGCCGACGCCGTGGCCATGGAAGATGAAGTCCATGCGCGTGCGGTAGCCATACTCCGGCCCCGTGATGACGCGGATATCCTCCGTGCCGACGATGCGCGCAAGCTGGCGCTTCTTATTCTCGACCTGCAGGTTGTAGTCGATATGCTGTGCAGAGCAGCCGCCGCACTTGCCAAAATAGGGACACATTGGGGTTGCCATGTGCTGTGGCGATGTGAGGTAGTTTAAGAGCGTTACGGAAAAGATAAATAATCGCTTGCTTTCTTGCTCTCCTATGGGACTCGACGATCTTGCGGAGATGAACGCGCGCATCTACGACCCGAAGTGGGACACGCAAGAGCGGCGCAACCTGCGTGATGCGTACGACAAGAAATATGGTGCCGACATCCGGTATCTTCCGGTAAGCTGGATCGGCATCGTCGGCCCCTTGCTTGACACTGTCGCTGAAGCCTGTCCTGGAGTCCGTTTCTTGCAGGTCAAGGAGAAGTTCGGAACGCTGCGCGTGTATATGGAGCCGCACGATGGAGAGCTTGAAGACGCGGTCGAGACCCTTGCGAGCATCTCTCTTATCGCCCTCGATGTCTATGTCGAGCGCCCCGACGATTCGTGTTGTCCATGATCAGGCCGGTTTGCGATAAGTGTAACCAGGAGCTCACACAGTTTGGTGCACTCCTTTTTAGCCCGCCAGACAGCAATCAGGTGACCAAGTTCCACCTTTGCGTGCAATGCTATGAGCGCCTCACGCAAGGTTGGCAAAAAGATTAAATACTCGTGCGCGCCTGTTCCCGCCCATGGTCAAAGCATTGGCCAAGAGACTGAGGGCCTATTTCTGGGACGTGGCAGCGATCAAGACGCATCCCCATGAGATAGCACTTGGCTTTGCGGTCGGCGTGTTTATCAGCACGATGCCAACACCTGGCTTTAACCTCCTCCTTGGTTTTATCTCGCTTTTTTTTATTCGTATGAACAAGATCGCGCTCCTTGCGGGGATTGCCTTTGTTAATCCCTTTCTGACACCGTTTATCTATGCCACTGAACTGCAGATCGGCCGTGTTTTCTTTTCTTATGCGCCTCTTGCCGGCGTGCCATGGTACGCCTGGGAGAACCTGCTTGCAAACGTCAAGCCGTTCTACTTTGGCGCATTCATCCTTGCGACATGGGTTGCCATCATTAGTTACCTTGTTGTCTATCTTCTTGTCTACATGTATCAGATGCGAAAGCACAAAGGTCTGCATCCAAGATCGCTGCCGCGTGCGCCGATCTTTTATCGTCTGCGCGATGCAGGAAAATACACAACAACTGTTGGCATATCGACGGTCAGGAAAAGCACGCACATCGTCAAGACAACGGGCAGGGCGGGTGTTGAGACAGTCAGGAAAGGCGCACGCGTCGTTACGCCGATTCTTAAAACAACGGGGAAAGCAAGCGTCGAGACGGTGAAAAGAGGTGCACGGGCGGTCACGCCCATCCTCAAAACAACAGGTAGGGTAAGCGTCGAGACGATTAGGAAAGGCGGACGCGTTGTTGCGCCGCTTCTGCGGAAGAGAGGAAAGGGAGCGAAGCGCGAGGACGAGCCGAGTGAGCCGAAAGGTTTATAAAACCATGTTGCCTTAGCTGCAGCATGGCAAAAAGAGGTGCGCCCATGCCAACGGATGATTCTGAGTATGAACTTGTTCCTGCACAGACAGTCAAGAAGCTTGCAAAAGACGTCGAAGCCATCAAAAAAGATCCGCTTGGAGCGACTCCGCAGGGCCAGAACCTTCTTGCTGCCGTCAACAGCCTCTCCACGACAATCAACGACCTCACCAGCATGTTCAAGGAAGCAGCCGAATCGATGCATGGGGAGGACGAGGAGGCTCACGGTGTCGGCGAGCAGCTCAAGCCACTCCTTGAGAAAGTTGACATGCTCATCGAGCAGAACAAGAAGATCGCAAAGGCAATCATCGCTGTCTCCGACAGGGTTGACGAGATAAAAGAGGTGCAGCAGAACGTGCCGCCTGCGATGCCAACTCGACCGATAACGCCGCCGATAAAACCGATGAGAAGGGCGCCAAATTCGTTCCCGGTTGGTATCCGATCGATCGCGATCAGTTCCCATGTGGGGATCTTCGCCGGAACACCGAAGAAGGCCATAAGGAAAAAGACAAGACCGAGGATAGCCCCAACTACGAGATTCCTGGCAAGATTAGAGGCCCACCGCTTTGACAGCGAGGTTCTCCAGCTCCGAACTAGAG